>VERC01000081.1 GCA_018882825.1 Acidimicrobiia bacterium
GGCCATGGCCGACGCATTGGCGTCCGAGTCGCTACCCGGGTCGTAGGCCAACAGGGATGCGAAGCCCTCGGCCACCCCTCGGGTGGGCACCACACGGACGTTCTTGGCCGTCATGGCGTCGACCTGTTCGGCCACGGGGATGATGTTCTTGTTGTTCGGCAGCACCACCACGTCGGTGGCAGGAGCCGACTCCACCGCCTCGAGCAACTGCGCCGTCGACGGGTTCATGGTCTGACCGCCGGTCACCACGACCTGCACGCCGAGCGAGTGGAAGATGCGACGGATGCCATCGCCCACCGCCACGGCCACCACCGCGCAGGGCACCGGCTCCTGCGTCGTCGCCGGTTCGGGTGTCATGGGTTCGGCCTCCCGGACCCAGCGCTCCTCCTCGACCTCCTCGAGCAGGTCGGTGACGCGGATCGAGCGCGGCCGACCGACCTCCACTCCCGCCTCGATGGCCGGGCCGATGTCGTCGGTGTGGATGTGACAATTCCAGAGTCCGTCACCGCCCACCACGACGATCGAATCGCCCAGCGTGGCCCACACGTCCTTGAAGCCGACGACCGAGTCGTCGGGCGCCTCCAGCAGGAACATCACCTCGTAGCGCAGGTCGGCGACGCCGCCGTGTCCACCACCGGCATGCACGGATTCGAACTCGGCGAGGAACTCGGCCGACGCGCCGCCGGCTTCGACGTCGGGTTCGGGTACCGGACGCCCACACACGATGTTGAGGGCGACGTCGAACAGCAACATCAGCCCGGTGCCACCGGAGTCGACCACTCCGGCATCGCGCAGTACCGGGAGCATCTCGGGCGTGCGGGCCAACGCGTCGGTACCGCTGGCATGGGCCGCCTCCAGCACACCGAGGAGGTCGGCGCCGGCATCGCAGGCCACCCGACCGCCCTCGGCCGCCACGCGCACGACGGTGAGGATGGTGCCCTCCACCGGCTTCATCACCGCGCCGTAGGCCGCGGCCGCAGCGGCGTCGAGCGCGTCGGCCACGACCGAGCCATCGAGTTCGCGACCCTCGGCCCCGGCGGCGCGCAGTCCGGCCGACAGCGCCCGCAGTATCTGGGAGAGGATCACGCCCGAGTTACCGCGGGCGCCCATCAGCGACCCGTGGGCGATGGCCTGGCAGGTGGCGTCGAGGTCGTCGCCGGCACCGTCGAGTTCGGTCACCACCGAGGCCATGGTCAGCGCCATGTTCGTTCCCGTGTCACCGTCGGGCACGGGATAGACGTTGAGCCGGTTGATGACCTCACGATGGGCCGCCAACGCATCGGCGTACCCCCGGATGAGGTCGCGCAGGTCCGCTGCGGTCAGACGGATGGCGGTCGGCACGGCCGGAACACTACCGACCCGACCGGCCGACCTCCCCCTCCGAGGGGAGCGCCCGGCCACCCGCCCGGGGCCCCACAGGTCCGGCCACGGCGGCCCGTCGGAGCCGGAATTGGGCCGTTCCGGGGCCGCTGCTACCCTTCCGCCTCCGATCGTCCGTCGTTCCCGGAGTGTGTGGTCATGGCAGCTGTGTGCGAGGTCTGTGGCAAGAAGCCCTCGTTCGGTATGGCGGTGAGCCACTCGCACCGTCGGACGAAGCGTCGCTGGAACCCGAACATCCAGCGGGTGCGGACCGTGGTCAACGGGGGCACCAAGCGGGTCGACGTGTGCACGTCCTGCCTGAAGGCCGGCAAGGTCGTCAAGGCGGTCCGCTGACCGTGTCGGCGCTCCAGGGAGTGGTGCGCTCGTTCGACCCGGTGACGGGGGCCGGCGTGCTGGTGTGCGACTCGGACCTGCGCGACTACGAGTTCACCGCCGAGGCCCTCGAGGGATCGGTGTTCCGCACCCTGCGTCAGGGCCAGCGGATCGTGTTCGACGCCGAGGGTGACCGGGCCGTGGGCCTGCGGTTGGGCTCCGAGGTCGACATGGGCACCCCGGGGTTCGAACAGCCCCACCCGGGCTCCGCCCAGCATCCCCAGGGCGGCACCGAGGGCTGAGTGCCCCGCGGTCCCGCCGGGATCGCCCCTCACCCCCGTCGGCGATCGGTCGACGATGGAATACGCTCGCGGGGCGCGGGCGAGCCGTCCTCGAGCGGCCTCGATCCGAGCACTCCCCCCCACCTGCGGGCACTGAGTACCGCAACCGTTCGACAACGACGTCGGAGGATCGATGGCCGGCCACACCACCAACAAGAAGTTGCTCGACTGGGTCGAACGGTGGCGGGAGATCCTGCAACCCGACGACGTCCACTGGTGCGACGGCTCCGACGAGGAGAATCGACGACTGTGCGCGGAGCTCGTCGATGCGGGCACGTTCCGGCCACTGAACTCGGACAAGCGACCGAACTCCTATCTGGCGTTGTCGGACCCGGGCGACGTCGCCCGCGTCGAGGACCGCACCTTCATCTGCTCCGAGCGCGAGATCGACGCCGGACCGACCAACAACTGGCGGGCCCCGGCCGAGATGCGCGCCGAGATGCTCCGTCTCTACAGCGGCGCCATGAAGGGGCGCACCATGTACGTGGTGCCGTTCTCGATGGGACCGCTGGGCTCACCCATCGCCCACATCGGAGTCGAGCTCTCCGACTCGGCCTACGTCGCGGTGAACATGCGGATCATGACGCGAATGGGTCAGGGTGCGCTCGACGCACTCGGTGACGACGACTTCGTCCCCTGCGTGCACTCGGTCGGCATGCCGCTGACCGATGGTCGGGCCGACGTGCCGTGGCCGTGCGATGCCGAGAACAAGTACATCGTCCACTTCCCCGAGACCCGCGAGATCTGGTCGTACGGCTCGGGCTACGGCGGCAACGCTCTGCTGGGCAAGAAGTGCTTCGCCCTGCGCATCGCCTCCACCATGGCCCGCGACGACGGCTGGATGGCCGAGCACATGCTCATCCTCGGCATCACGTCGCCGGCCGGCGTCAAGAAGTACGTGGCCGCGGCGTTCCCGTCGGCCTGCGGCAAGACCAACATGGCCATGCTCATCCCCACCCTCCCGGGTTGGAAGGTGGAGACGATCGGTGACGACATCGCATGGATGAAGTTCGGCGCCGACGGTCGTCTCTACGCCATCAACCCCGAGGCCGGGTTCTTCGGTGTCGCGCCGGGCACCTCGGAGAAGTCGAACAAGAACGCGCTGCACTCGGTGGACGGCAACTCGATCTTCACCAACTGTGCCCTCACCGACGACGGTGACGTGTGGTGGGAGGACCTCACCACCACTCCCCCGGCCCATCTCGTCGACTGGAAGGGCAAGGACTGGACGCCCGAGGCCGATGGCCCGGCCGCCCATCCCAACGCCCGCTTCACCGCGCCCGCCTCGCAGTGCCCGTCCATCGCGCCCGAGTGGGAGGACCCGGCCGGCGTGCCGATCTCGGCCATCCTCTTCGGCGGGCGTCGCGGCACCAACGTCCCGTTGGTGACCGAGGCCTTCGACTGGCGCCACGGGGTGTTCCTCGGCTCGATCATGTCCTCGGAGAAGACGGCCGCCGCCGCCGGAACGGTCGGCGAACTGCGCTTCGATCCCTTCGCCATGCTCCCCTTCTGCGGGTACAACATGGGCGACTACTTCCAGCACTGGCTGGAGATCGGTGAGGCCACCGACGCGTCGAACCTCCCACGCCTGTTCTGGGTGAACTGGTTCCGAAAGGGTGACGACGGCTCGTTCCTGTGGCCCGGGTTCGGCGAGAACTCCCGCGTGCTCAAGTGGATCGTCGAGCGACTCGACGACTCGGCGGGCGCGGTCGACACCGCCATCGGTCGTGTGCCCACGCCGGCCGACCTCGACATGACCGGTCTCGACATCGACGCCGGCACGCTGGACGTGCTGCTGTCGGTCGACAACGACGCGTGGCGGGCCGAGATCCCCCAGATCGAGGCGCACTTCGACGGGATCGGCTCTCAGTTGCCACCCGAACTGCGTGACGAGTTGCGCGAACTCGAGAAGCGCCTGGGATAGCGGGCCCGGGCTCCGACATCCGGATCCGATCACCTCGAAAATCGTGCGGGCGAGGTGATGCCGGTGTAGGGGAAGGATTTCCAGTCAGTGACAACCGAACCCGCACGAGGCCTCATCGGCATCGTCACGCCCTGCTTCAACGAGGCCGGGAACGTCGAGGAGTTGGTCGAACGGATCGCGGCCGTCATGGCGACCGTCCCGTACGACTACGAGCACATCCTCATCGACAACGCCTCGACGGACGGGACGGTCGACGTGCTGCGCCGGATCGCCGCCCGTGACCGCCATGTGAAGGTGATCGTCAACGCACGGAACTTCGGTCACATCCGGTCGCCGTTCCATGCCATCCGACAGTCGAGCGGCGACGCCGTGATCCTGATGGCGGCCGATCTCCAGGATCCTCCCGAGTTGATCCCGGCCTTCCTCGACAAGTGGGAGAAGGGCTTCAAGGCGGTCTTCGCCGTGAAGACGGGAACCGACGAGGGCCGACTGATGAGCGCGGTCCGCCGTCTCTACTACCGCCTCTCCAGCGACATCTCGGAGGTGCCGATCGTCCGCAACGCCACCGGCGCCGGACTGATCGATCGGGCGATCGTCGACATCCTCCGCACCATCGACGATCCGTATCCCTACTACCGGGGACTGATCGCCGAGATCGGCTTCCCCATCGCCGAGGTCGGGTTCCGCCAGCCCGTCCGGACCAGCGGTCGTTCCAGCAACAACCTCTACAGCCTCTACGACATCGGGATGCTGGGGATCACGAGCTACTCCCGGCTCCCGCTCCGGCTCGCCGTCGCGGTGGGATTCGCCGCGGCGTCACTGAGTCTCCTGGTGGCGTTCGGCTTCTTCATCGCCAAGCTCGTGTTCTGGAACAGTTTCCAACTCGGCCTCGCACCACTCCTGATCGGTCTCTTCTTCTTCTCCTCGATCCAGTTGTTCTCGATCGGGATCCTCGGCGAGTACGTGGTCTCGATCAACACCCAGGTGAGGAAGCGGCCGATCGTCGTCGAAGCCGAACGGATCAATTTCGAATGACGAGCGCACTCTCCTTCTCCGCCCGCGATCTCCGACGAAGGGTTCTCGACATGGCTCGGGCCGGCGACTCCGGCCACATCGCCTGCGCCTTCTCGCTGATCGAGGTCCTCGCCGTGCTTCACCGCGAGTTCCTGCGTTATCCCGACAATGATCCCGAGGCCGCGGATCGGGACCACCTCGTCCTGAGCAAGGGTCACGGCGTGATGGCCCTCTACGCATGCATGGCGGAGCGAGGGTGGCTCTCGAGCGACGACCTCGCCAACTACTTCGGCGACGGCACTCTGCTGACGGGACTCTCGGACGCCCGTGTAACAGGGATCGAGGCCACCTCCGGGTCGCTCGGCCACGGGCTCTCCGTCGCCGTCGGCCTCGCTCTCGCCGCCGCACGACGCGGGACCGACCAACGGACGTTCGCCATCGTCGGGGACGGCGAGATGAACGAGGGACCGATCTGGGAGGGCCTCCTGTTCGCCGCGCACCATCGACTCGATCGGCTGTGCGTCATCGTCGACGAGAACGGGTTCCAGGCAATGGGGACGACGGCGGAGATCCTCGATCTCGGTGACCTCGTCGGGAAGTTCAGCGCATTCGGATTCGATGCGCTCTCGGTCGACGGCCACGACGAAGCCGCACTGACCGAGGCACTCCGGTCGCTTCTCGAATCGGATTCGCCCCGCCCGAAGGCTCTCGTAGCTCGAACGATCAAGGGTCGCGGTGTCTCGTTCATGGAGAACGAGAACCTGTGGCACTACACCCGTCTCGACGATGACACCTATGCGACGGCGATCCGGGAGCTGACCGGGGGATCGGCGCCATGAGGGACGCCCTCTCGACCGCACTCGTCGAGTCGGCGCAGCGCGACGAGCGTGTCGTCGTGCTCACCGGAGACCATGGCTACGCCCTGTTCGACGAGTTCCGGTCGACACATCCCGATCGATTCATCAACGCCGGCATCGCCGAACAGAACATGGTCGGGATGGCCGCCGGTATGGCGCGCGCCGGTCTCCGACCGATCGTCTACGGCCTGAGCGCCTTCATCCCGATCCGGGTCCTCGAGCAGGTCAAGCTCGACATCGCGCACGATGGACTTCCCGTCGTCCTCCTCGGCGACGGCAGCGGCTTCGTCTACAGCCATCTCGGCGTGAGCCACCAGTCGCTCGAGGACATCGCGTGCGCTCGCTCGATCCCCGGCCTGCGGGTGCTGTCGCCGAGCGATCGCTTCGAGATGACGGCGGCGATGCGCCTCGCCACCGGAGCGGACGGCCCCACCTACCTCCGTATCGGCAAGGCCGACCTCGGCGACGTGCACCCGGGCCCGATCGAGTTCGATTCCGGTGAACTGCTCGCGGTCCGGTCCGGACCCGATCCGGACATCACGTTCATCGCCACCGGCTCCATGGTCACCGCGGCGATGGAGGTGGCGGACCACCACTTCCCCGGAGCCGGAGTCTGGAGTGCCCCGTCGATCAAGCCGCTCGACGAGGCATCGATCGAAAGGATCGCGGCCTCGACCGGGGCGCTCGTCGTGATGGAGGAGCACTCGACGATCGGCGGGCTCGGCTCGGCGATCGCCGAGATCCTCTCGGTGCACTCCCACCCTCCACTCCTGCGGATCGGGTCGGCGGACCGCTTCTCGGACTCGTGCGGGAGTTACCAGCACCTCCGACGGGAGCACGGTCTCGATGTCGACTCGGTGCTCACCCGCATCGAGGCCTTCCTCGCCCGGCCTGTCGGCATCGACTGACCGGCCGAAGTCCGCGGTCCTCCCCCGATCCACTCGACACGACAGGGGCATCGCATGCCCTGTTCGGTCTCGGCTCAGGCGACGTTGCCCACCAACATGGCGCGGATGCCCAGTCCCATGATGAACAGCCCGCCGAATCCGTAGAGCAGGTACTTCCGGTGGGCCAGTTGGTTGCGGTAGCTGTAGATGATGCCGACGGCGATGATGGCGACGAATCCGTAGAACATGTGGAAGTCGGGGGCGGGGATCCCCTGACCGGCCACCATGCCGACACCCATCGCCACCTGGACGAACACCGAGCCCTCGACCACGACGATGAACCACCACAGGGCGCGGGTCCGCAGCGACTCCACCCAGTTGGCGGCCAGCGCCCAGACCCCGGCCAGCGCGTTGCCGATGATCACGAACCAGGCGAACGCCTGATGGATGTCGCGCAGCACCGGTGTCTCAGCCCCGCGGGTCGGCCGAGACCACCGGTTCGTAGGCCCACACCTCGGAGGCCACGCCCGCCGGACGCTCGCCACCGCCGTGTCCACCCGGATGACCGCCGTGTCCACCCGGGTGACCCTCACCGGCCGGAGACTCTCCCGCCTGACGGTGCCCGTCGGCGAAGGACGGGGAGGCCACCCACGCGTCGAAGGCGGCCTCGTCGCGCCACCGGGTGATGACGAGCCACTGGGTACGACCATCGGTGGGCTTCAGCAACTCGAAACCCTCGAAGCCGTCGGCCCCGTCCACCGCCCCGGCCCGGGCGGCGAACCGTCGGGCGAGTTCGTCGCCGGCTTCGGCCGGCACGGTGATGGCGTTGATGCGGATGATCGACATGGCCCTGCATCGTTGTCGGCTCCCGCACCCGGCGCCAGTCCACCCCCCGGCCTGTCGCCGATGGGCGGTACCGATGCCCACCCGTAGACTCCGGGCGTGCTGAAGGCGAACGATCCGTGCTGGTGCGGCAGCGGACAGAAGTTCAAGCGGTGCCATCGCTCCGACGACCGGATCCTGCGACCGGGCCGGATCGGGCCCATGCGCACGGTGCCGGCCGACATACCCCGTCCTCCCTACGCCGAGACGGGTGACGTCCCCCGCCGCCGGGAGGACGTGGTCAAGGACGCCGACACCATCGAACGCATGCGTAGGGCCGGTCGGGCCGCGGCCGAGGTCCTGGAGCTGGGCGCCGCGCTCATCGCCCCCGGGGTGACCACCGACGAGATCGATGCCGCCGTGCACGAGGCCTACATCGCCCGGGGCGGTTACCCGAGCACGCTCAACTACCGCGGCTATCCGAAGTCGCTGTGCACCTCGGTCAACGAGGTGATCTGTCACGGGATCCCCGACGACCGGGCCCTGCGCGACGGCGACATCGTCAACCTCGACGTGACCATCTTTCTCGACGGCGTGCACGGTGACACCAACGCCACCTACGCCGTCGGCGATGTGCCCGAGCCGGCTCGTCGGCTGATCGACGTCACTGGCGAGTGTCTCGATCTCGGCATCGCCGCCGTGGCGCCGGGACGCCCGTTCTCCGACATCGGCCGGGCCATCGAGACCCATGCCGAGGCCAACGGGTACGAGGTCGTGCGTGCCTTCGTCGGCCACGGAATCGGCGAGCAGTTCCACACCGACCTCCAGATCCCCCACTACTACGAGCCGCGTCTGACCCGGGTGATGGAACCGGGGATGACCTTCACCATCGAACCGATGATCTCGATCGGTTCGGGCATGCATCGCATCTGGCCTGACGACTGGACGGCGGTCACCGCCGACGGCACCCCCTGCGCCCAGTTCGAACACACCCTCGTCGTCACCGAGGACGGCGCCGAGATCCTCACCCTGCCGGCCGGCCACTGAAGGTGCGCTCGGCCTCGTTCACGATCGCGTCGATGTGGGTCGACGACGTCGAACTGCGGCTCATGAACGCCGACCTCGTGGTGGTCCGGCGAGCCGAGACGACCGATCTCGACTGGGAGTGCGTCGCCATCACCGTGCCCTCCATTCCCCTGCCCCTCGAACCCGTGCACCTGGTGATGGACGATCTGCTCAGCGGTCGACAGTTCCACGGCGACGCCGTGGTGGTGCGCAGCGACGAGCAACGGCATGTGTTCCGCGGCGGTGGTGCCCTCGGTGGGATAGTGGCCGCCGACGGCCTCGAACCGTGACGCCGATCCGACTGGAGTACCGATGACACGCCGCGACGACCCGGGCGGCACCGACGAGGTGATCCGCACCGAGGCACTGACCAAGGTGTACCCGGGCGACATCCTCGCCGTCGACCACCTCGACCTCGCCGTGCGCCGTGGGGAGATCTTCGGGCTGCTCGGACCGAACGGGGCCGGCAAGTCCACCACCGCCGGCATGCTCACCACCCGGGTGATGCCGACCAGCGGCCGCGCCATCGTCGGCGGTGTCGACGTCGTCGCCCATCCCACCCGGGCCCGTCAGTCGATCGGCGTGGTGCCCCAGACCAACACCCTCGACCGGTCGATCAACGTCTACGAGAACCTCTACTTCCACGGCCGCTTCTTCGGCATGACCTCACGCACGGCTCGGGCCGAGGC
>VERC01000082.1 GCA_018882825.1 Acidimicrobiia bacterium
CGGTGTAGGTGTCCCAGTGCTTGCGCTCGGCGATGTCGCCGTGCTCGAACTTCCAGTGCTTGGCCGGGTTGTCGAGGCGTTCCTGCAACCGGGCCCGCTGCTCGTCCTTGGAGATGTGCAGGAAGATCTTGACGATGGTCGTGCCCTCGTCGGCCAGCATGCGTTCGAACTCGCGGATGTGGCGGAACCGCTTCTGCCATTGCTCGGCCGGCACGAGGTCGTTCACCCGCACCACCACCACGTCCTCGTAGTGACTGCGATTGAAGATCACCATCCGGCCGTTGCGTGGCGTGTGCTCGTGCACGCGCCACAGGTAGTCGTGGGCCAGCTCCACGTCGTTGGGTCGCTTGAAGTCGCGCACCTTCACGCCGATCGGATTGACCGTGCGGAAGACGTGCTTGATCGTGCCGTCCTTGCCCGAGGTGTCCATGCCCTGCAGCACCACGAGGAACTTGTGCTCGCCCTGGGCGTAGAGCATCTGCTGCAAGTCGGCCAGACGTTCGTTGAGGACGGCCAGCGCCGCCTCACGCGTCCGCTTGTCGCCATCGAACCCACCCCTGGAGTCGGTGGGCCAGTCGGCGAGACGTACCTTGGCGCCGGGACGGACCCGATGGGCGTCGGTGTCGATCCCGTCCACGGCGTCGATCAGTCGAGATCGAGGTGGAGCATCTTGATGGCGTTGCCGCGGACGATCTTGTAGAGCGTCTCGTCGTCGAGGTCGACGGCCATGTCGCGCACGAACTGCTCGGTGTCGGGCCAGGTCGAGTCCGAGTGCGGGTAGTCCGTCTCGAACACGATGTTGTCGACGCCGATGTCGGCGATGTTCTTGAGGCCGAAGTCGTCACGGAAGAAGCAGGCGTACACCTGACGCCGGAAGTAGTACTCCGGCGGCTCGGACACGACAGCCGGATCGAAGGCCCATCCCCGGAACTCCTTCCACACGTTGTGGGCGCGCTCGAGGGCGTAGGGGATCCAGCCCATCTGCGCCTCGGAGTAGGCCAGCTTGAGGTCGGGGTAGCGGGGGAGGATGCCCGAGAAGATCCAGTCGGCCATCGAGGCCATGCCGTTGTTGAACGAGAGGGTGGCCTGCACGGCGGCCGGCGCATCGGGAGACGTCGCCGGCATGGTCGACGACGAGCCGATGTGCATGTTGATCACGGTCTCGGTCTCGTTGCACGCCTGGAAGAACGGCTCCCAGTAGCCCGAGTGGATGGTGGGCAGACCGAGGAAGTGCGGCACCTCGCTGAAGCACACGGCGTGCACGCCGCGCGCCGCGTTCCTGCGCACCTCGGCTGCGGCCAGTTCGGCGTCCCACAGCGGCACGATGATGAGGGGGATGAGTCGGTCCTTGCCGATGCCGGCACCCCACTCCTCCACCTGGAAATCGTTGTAGGCCTGCACGCACAGCAGGGCCAGTTCCTTGTCCTTGGCCTCGTTGAAGGTCTGGCCGCAGAAACGGGGGAACGTCGGGAAGCACAGCGACGCCTCGGTGTGGTTGGCGTCCATGTCGGCGATGCGCGCCGCCTGGTCCCAGCAGCCCTTCCGCATCTCCTCGTAGGTCACCGGCAGCATCGTGCGCTCCTCGGTCGGGAAGCCCACGGCGGTGATGATGCGGCGCATGGGGACGCGGACGTCCTCGTAGCACCAGAAGTCGGCGAACTTGCCCTCGGACGAGTTCGAGTCGACGACGTCGAACGAGTAGTTCATGCCGTCGAAGCGGAGGTTGGCGACCCGCAGGCGCTCGAGGCGCGGCCCGATGCCCTGGTACTTGGCCGGGAGGCGTTTCGTCCACAGGTCGGCCGGTTCGATCACGTGATCGTCGACGCTCACGATCTTCGGGATCGGCCGCAGCGTGTCGCGGGCGGCGGGGTTCTCGGCGGTGATCGTCATGGCGCTCCTCGGTGTCCGGACGGGAGCCGGGCCCCCGTCGTCGTCAGGAGTGTAGGGGAAAACCTGACGACCCGTCAGGTTGTGGCCGATGCCACTCCCCGATGGGGTCACTGACCGTTGCGGACCTGACGGTTCGTCAGATGGCGGCGTACCATCCTCCCCGTTCGCCACGCCACCGACCTCGGAGCATCCATGGATCTGACCTTCACACCGGCCGAGGAGGAGTTCCGGGCCGAGGCCCGGGCCTGGCTCGAGGCCAATGTGCCCGTCGGCCTGCCTTCGGGCGACACCCGCGAGGGGTTCGCGCTGCATCTCGAGTGGGAGAAGAAGTTGTTCGAGGCCCGGTGGGCCGTGGTGTCGTGGCCCACCGAGTACGGCGGCCGCGGCGCATCGCTGTGGGAGTGGTTGATCTTCGAGGAGGAGTACTACCGAGCCGGGGGACCGCAACGGGTGACCCAGAACGGCATCTTCCTGTTGGCCCCCACGCTGTTCGAGTTCGGCACCGAGGAGCAGAAGGCGCGGTTCCTGCCCCGCATGGCCGCGGCGGAGGACCTGTGGTGCCAAGGATGGTCGGAGCCCGACGCCGGTTCCGATCTCGCCGGCATCAAGAGCCGCGCCGCGCGCGACGACGAGCGCGGCGGTTGGGTCGTCAACGGCCAGAAGACATGGACCACCCGCGGTGCGTTCTGCAACTGGTTGTTCGGTCTGTTCCGCACCGATCCCGACGCCGCCCGTCACAGCGGGATGACCTACCTGATGGTGCCGCTCGACGCGCCGGGGGTGACCGTGCGCGGTGTCGAACGTCTCGATGGTGACGAGGGATTCGCCGAGGTGTTCTTCGACGACGTGTTCGTGGGCGACGACCTCGTGCTCGGTGGCGTGAACGAGGGGTGGGGAGTGGCCATGGCCACGACGTCGTCCGAGCGGGGACTCACCCTGCGCTCACCGGGTCGGTTCTGCGCCGCCGCCGATCGGCTGATCGACCTCTACCGGCGACAGGCGGCGACCGGCGATCACCCCGAGCGCATCGCCGCGGTGCGCGACGACGTGGCCCAGTCGTGGATGGAGGCCGAGGCCTACCGGCTGGCCACCCTCGCCGATGTCACGGGACTGGTGAACGGGGTCGGTCAGGGTGCCCGGTCCAGTCTCACCAAGATCTTCTGGTCGGAGCTGGACGTGCGATTGCACGAGACCGCGCTGCGCCTGTGCGGTCCGTCGGCCGAACTGGTCGACGAGGCCCCGGCCGCCGTCGACGGCGGCGCGTGGATGAAGGGCTTCGAGTTCTCGTTGTCGGGTCCCATCTACGCCGGCACCAACGAGATCCAACGCAACGTCGTCGCCGAGCGCGTGCTCGGCCTGCCCCGGAAGTAGGCCGCCGTGCACTTCGCCTTCACCGAAGACCAACTGCTGTTCCGCGACGCCGTCGCCGAACTGTTCGCCAAGGAGTGCACCCCCGACAGGGTGCGTTGGGCGTGGGAGGACGAGGTCGGTCGCGACCCGTCCACGTGGGCCGCCCTGGCCGAGATGGGTGTGATCGGACTCACCGTGCCCGAGGCCCATGGCGGCCTGGGCATGGGCTTCGTCGACCTCCTGCCGATCCTGACCGAGGCCGGTCGGGCCGCCTACCCGGCGCCGCTGCTGGAGACGGTGGCCGTGGTCGCACCGCTGCTGGCCGAGGTCGCGCCGGCGCCGGTGGCCGAACGCTGGCTCCCGGGCATCGCCGACGGATCGGTCATCGCCACGGTGGCCCTCGACGGCCAGCCCTTCGTGGTCGATGCCCACATCGCCGATCTGATGATCGTGCAGCGCGACGACTCGCTCTACGCAGTACCCGGCGCGTCCGTGCGGCGGACGGCTCAGACCTCGGTCGACGGTGCCCGCCGACTGTTCACGATCGACGTCGATCTGTCCGGCGGCGACGTCGAACTCATCGCCTCGGGTGAGCACGGGTGGAACGCCGCCAATCGCGCCTTCGACCGGGGTGCGGCGGCCACGGCGGCGGTGCTCGTCGGACTGGCCGAGCACATGATCGCCATGACCGTGGCCTATGTCGTCGACCGCAAGCAGTTCGGTGTGCCGATCGGCAGCTTCCAGGCGGTCAAGCACCATCTGGCCGACGCCGAGTTGGCCGTGACCTTCGCCCGGCCCACGGTGTGGAACGCCGGGTACGCCATCGCCCATGACATGGCCACCACGCCGCGCGAGGTGTCGATGGGCAAGTGCTTCGCCAGCGACGCGGCCGAGGTGGCCGCCCGCAAGGCCCTACAGACCCATGGAGCCATCGGCTACACGACCGAGCACGACCTGCACTTCTGGATGAAGCGGGCGTGGTCGCTGTCGAACTCCTACGGCGACGCCGCCTGGCATCGTCGCCGGGTGGCACAACTGCTCCTCGACGCCTGAAGCGGGACGCGACGAGGGGCCGACCTGCCGGCCGGCCCCTCGGTACGGTTCGTCCTGCAACTCCGGACCCGGGTGGGTCAGGCGCCCATCGGCACCTCGGAACCACCGGGCAACGAGATGGTCTTGTACTCGCAGAACGAGGCGATGCCCTCCGGCCCGAGCTCGCGGCCGATGCCGGAGCTCTTGAATCCACCGAACGGGCCGTTGAAGTCCATGCCCTGCGCCGTGTTCACGCCGAAGGTGCCGGTGCGCACCCGACGGGCGACATCGATGCCCTTGGCCAGATCGGCGGTGTAGCACGCACCGGCCAGGCCGTAGTCGTTGTCGTTGGCCATGGCGATGGCATCCTCGAGGGTGTCGTACTTGATGAGCGACAGCACCGGGCCGAAGATCTCCTCGCGGGCGATCGTCATGTCGTTGGTGACGTCGGCGAACAGCGTCGGCGACACGAAGTGACCCGAGGCCATGTCGGGACGATCGCCGCCGGTCACGACCGTGGCGCCCTCGGCCTTGCCCTTGGCGATGTAGCCCTCGACGCGCTCGCGCTGACGCTCGGCGATGAGCGGTCCGGTCATGTTCTCGGGGTTGGACGGGTCCCCGGCGATCTGCGACGCCACTGCGGTGGCCAGCGCACCCTTGATCTCGTCGTAGCGCGAGGCGGGAGCGAGCACGCGGGTCAGGGCCACGCACGCCTGACCGTTGTTCATGAGGCCGCCCTGGATGATGGCCGGGATGGCGGCCTCCAGGTCGGCGTCCTCGCAGATGATGGCGGCCGACTTGCCACCCAGCTCCAGCGTGCAGCGCTTGAGCTGCTCACCGCAGATGGCACCGATCTTGCGACCGGCAGCGGTCGAGCCGGTGAACGACACCTTGTCGATGTCCGGGTGACGCACCAGGTGCTCGCCCACCTCACGGTCGGCGGCCACGATGTTCACCACACCGGCGGGAACGCCGGCCTCGACGAGGATCTCGGCGAACACGTTGGCATCGAGCGGCGTCTCGGGGGCCGGCTTGAGCACGATGGTCGAACCCGAGGCGATCGTCGGCGCCACCTTCAGGGCGATGATGAACAGCGGCACGTTCCACGGGATGATGCCGGCGCACACGCCCACCGGCTCGCGACGCACGAGGATCGGGCCACCCATGGCCCCGGCCCGCTGCTCCTCGAAGGGGAAGGCGCGGGTGTTGGCGGCGAAGGAGTCGAACACCATGGCGGCCGACAGCACCTGACCGAACATGGAGAAGAAGTAGGGCGCGCCCACCTCGTTGGTGATGAGGCCGGTCAACTCGTCCTGCCGCGACTTGATGCCGTCGGCGATCCTGGTGAGCAGGTCGGCCCGCTGCTCGGGCGTCCAGTCCCGCCATGGACCGTTGAAGGCGGCCTTGGCCGCGGCCACGGCGCGGTCCATGTCGGCCGGGGTGGCCACCGGTACCGACCCGATGACCTCCTCGGTGGTGGGCGACAGGACCTTGAGGGTCTCGTTGCCGGCCGGGGCGACCCATTCGCCGCCGATGAAGAACTTGTCGAACGTGAGCATCGTGCCCCCTTGTGTGGCCCCGTCTCGGGCGTGAGGGCTCCGAATCTATCCGGCCGCCCGGGCGTGTGACACCGGGCTCAGCCCACTCCGTTGAGCTCGTTCACCACCCGGAACAGCTCGCCGGTCTCGGCGAAGTTCACCCCCACGATGGTCGGGAAGGCGCGGCGCTGGATCATGCAGTTGCGCACGGCCGGAGCCAGCACGGAATAGGAGTTGACGATGCGGGCCTGGGCCACGGTCGGCGGCGCCCCCGCGGGCGTCACCCAGTGGTTGATCTGGAACAGGGGCGATTCGGGCGTTCCCCGGTTCGGTCGGCAACTGGGCAGACCGGTCCAGTCGGCCGAGAACACGGGCGGTCCGCCGGTGGCCGGGACGACCGTGTCGGGCACCGGGCCGTCGACGGTGGCGTCGCCCGTGTAGCCCGGGGCCCCCGGAGTCAGCAGTTCTGCAGCCGATGTGTAGGTGTAGGGGTTGTCCTGGAAGATCCCGTAGCCGGGGACGTCCCACGGCCGGTCCGGGTTCACGGTCCGGGTGAACTCCCCGAGATAGATGATGTTGCGCCCCGAATCGATGAGCTCGGCCAGGGTGGGGAGCGGTGCCGACGGGTCGTAGCGCCACAGTCGATCGAGCAACCGCGCCTCGCGGAACACCTTGTCGGTGTCGACATCGGCCACGTAGTTGCCCACGAACAGGATCACCACCTCGTCGGGATTGCGGTTGACGAACTGGCGCACGTAGCCGAGGACCGTGGCGAACCGGGTGGCCCCGAATTCGCAGTTCACGTGGCACAGGTAGATGTCGCGCAGGTTGGGGTCGACGTTGCGAGCGGCCTCGGTCGAGCGGTCGAGTGCGATCTGCTGGGCCGGCGTCAATTCCGTCTCGGCGGCGCTGGCGTCGACGTACAACTCGGCCGACTTGTCGGTGATGACCAGGTCGGTGCCGGTGAACCGGATGGTGGTGGGGATCCCGTAGTGGGTCTTGACCAGAAGGGCGCGGATCCCGGAGTCGAGTTGTGCCGGGATGCTGCGTCCCTGTTCGAAGAACAACCAACCGGGATCGGTCGACACCGACATCGCGTTGTGGGCGCCGGCGAAGGCGACCTCGTCGAGGCGCCTGTCGCACAACTCGGCGAACCCGTTGCAGGTCCGCTGGTCGTCGCCCGTGGCCCGCGCCCGCGCGTCGGCGGTGGCCCACATGCCGCCGATCACCAGGACGGCGAGGACCACGAGCGTGCCGAGGGCCATGCTGGCGAGACGGGGATGCCATGTGCGCTCGCGCGCCACCTCGCCGGCCGGGACGGGTGGCGTGACGCCCACCCGACCGATCACGGCCAACAGACGGGCGGCACCGAGATAGAGCAGTGTGGCGGCCACGGCCACGGCCACGAGTTCGAAGAAGACCTCGGTCCAGGCCAGGACGGCGCCGCCGGCGGCCATCATGGCGAGGGCCGCCACCACGCGGGTGGGAGTGGTGGTGGGAGTGAACCGTCGCGCTCGTCGCTGCAGGCTCTCGGCGAGACCGCGCGCCGTGGTCGGTGCCGCCGTCGGTGCGCTGGCCGTGGCGAATGCCGCCACCGCGGCACCGAGCCCGACCAGCCACAGGCCCCCGGTGCGGTAGTCGGACAGGAAGGCACTGGCGGCGCCGGAGATGGCCTGCTCCAGCACCGGAGTCGAACCGTAGGAGCCGGCGACGATCTCGGCCACCAGCGCCGCGACGAACACGAGCGCGCCGGCCACCACCACGGCGATCCCCAGCCGGAAGGTGCCCCGGCGGCGGTCGCGGTCGATCGCCACCGTGGCCACGGCGAGCAGTGCGGTGAGACCGAGGCCCAACCATCCGAAGTCGGCGACGTCGCTCGAGACCCTCCACAGCTCGAGGCCCTGGATCGTGTTGCCGAGGTTCACGAGGAAGGTGTCGGTGGACTCCGGCAGGAGGGATGCGACCGAGGAGTTCGACACTTGCAGGCTGGCGGTGAGGATCCCGAAGGCCTGGCTCAGGTTGACCACGGCGGCGTTGCCGTCCTTCGTGAACAGGTAGTTGTGGAGCTCGACGAGCCCGTTGCGGAAGATGCGACGGAACACGGGCGTGCCGATGAGGAGTTCGACGGTCGGTCTGATGACGGCTCGGAACGAGGCGACCTCGGATGAGCCGGTGGCGATGACCGTGCTGGTGATCTCGTCGGCGAGGGCCGCCCGTACCGCCGGGGAGTCGAGGATCGAATCGGCCCGGGCTGCGAACCGCTTGGCGTCGAACACGTAGTGATCGGTCCACAGCAATGTGGCGGTGGCGAACGTCGAGATCGACAGGAGCACGGCGAGGGCGATCCCGAGGATGCGGCGAGGACGGCCCTCACCCGACCGTTCACGGGGCTTCGGTTCGACTGTCGTCATCGGGGTCCCTCGGGTGTGCGACGGCGCCGATTCTGACACGATGACCTGTCGGACGAGCTTCGTGAGGGATGGACTCATGCAACTGGGAATGGTCGGTCTCGGGCGCATGGGCGCCAATCTCGTGCGCCGTCTCGTGGCCGACGGTCACACCTGTGTGGTCCACGACGTCGACCCGGCCGCCGTGGCCTCGTTGGCCGCCGAGAGCGAGGCCATCACCGGCGCCGCCGATCTCGTCGACTTCGTGCGCCTGCTCGAGGTGCCCCGTGCGGCCTGGGTGATGGTCCCCGCCGCCCATGCCGGCGACACGGTGATGGCCATCGCCGAGCACATGGAACCCGGTGACGTCGTCATCGACGGCGGCAACACCTATTACCGGGACGATGTCGACCGGGCCGAGCTCCTGGCGCCACGAGGAATCGACTACGTGGATGTCGGCACCAGCGGTGGCGTGTTCGGTCTCGAGCGCGGTTTCTGTCTCATGATCGGTGGTCCCGACGAGGTGGTGGAGCGTCTCGCGCCGCTGTTCCGCACCATCGCCCCCGGCATGGGTGACGTCGATCGCACGCCCGGTCGCACCGGTGCGCCGACGTCGGAGGAGGAGGGCTGGTTGCACTGCGGCCCGGCCGGCGCCGGCCACTTCGTGAAGATGGTCCACAACGGCATCGAGTACGGGATCATGGCGGCCTACGCCGAGGGGCTGAACATCCTGCGTCACGCCGGTGTCGGACGTGAGCAGCGCGATGCCGACGCCGAGACCACGCCACTGCGCGATCCGAAGTACTACATGTACGACATCGACGAGGCGGCCGTGGCCGAGGTGTGGCGCCGTGGTTCGGTGGTGGCGTCGTGGTTGCTCGATCTCACCGCCGCCGCCCTCGTCGCCGACCCGCAACTGTCGTCGTTCGCCGGACGGGTGAGCGATTCGGGTGAAGGGCGATGGACGAGTCTCGCCGCCATCGACGTCGGTGCGCCGGCGCCCATCCTCACCACGGCGTTGTACGAACGGTCCACGTCGCGCGGTGA
>VERC01000296.1 GCA_018882825.1 Acidimicrobiia bacterium
CGGTTGCGGTCGTTCGTCGGGTCGACCGATGGCCCCGAGCGCGCCACCGATGGCGATGTAGTTCATGTCGTGACCGGCCATCTGCGCCATCGGACCGTCCTGACCCCAGCCGGTCATGCGTCCGTAGACCAGGCGAGGGTTGCGGGCGAGGCACGCGTCGGGACCGATGCCCAGGCGTTCGGTCACCCCGGGCCGGAATCCCTCGATCAGCGCGTCGGCCCGCTCCACCAGCGACAGCACGGTCTCGACGCCGGCCGGATTCTTGAGGTCGACCGCCAGCGAACGTCGTCCCCGATTCATGACGTCCTTCGGCGGTGTGGCCGGATCGCCGCCGTACACCGATGCGGCGCGATCGACGCGCACCACGTCGGCGCCCATGTCGGCCAGCATCATCGCCGCGAACGGGCCGGGACCGATCCCGGCGATCTCGACGACGCGGATCCCCGCGAGTGGTCCCATCACTGCTCTCCTGTCGTACGTTCAGACTGCGGTGCGCGCGGCCATCGACGTCACGTGCTCGATCACGGTTCCCCAGTAGTGACGGGGAAGGTCGTGACCCATGTCCTCGAGCGGGAGGAACTCACTCCCCTGCAGACACTCGGCCGTGCGCTCGCCGCCGCTGAACGTCACCAGCGGATCGATGTCCCCGTGCACGACCAGCGCCGGGACCTCGAGTCGACGCAGGGCGTCGGACCGGGGTGGTGACGTGACGATGGCCAACAGTTGGGCGGTCACCCCGTCGGGATGGAAGCAGCGGTCGTAATGACGCACGGCCCGGTCGCGGATCCAGTCCTCGTCGAACCACACCGGTCCGGCCAGGAACCGCCCGTTGGTCACGTTCTGCTCGACATAGGCGTCCCGGTCGGTGGCGGCCGGTTGCAGCAGCACGGCGACGGCCTCGGGTGTGGGCTGACCCACGTCCGGATCCCCGGTGGTCGACATCACCGACGTGAGCGACAGCACGCGGTCGGGCCGGGCGATGGCCATCTCCTGCACGATCATCCCGCCCATCGACGCCCCGAGCAGATGCACGCGCTCGAGCCCCAACCCGTCGCACAGCCCCCAGGCATCGGCCGCCATGTCGGCCAACTGGTAGGGCGCCTCGATGGGTCGTCCCTGCAGGTAGCCGGTCACCTCACCGAGGAGGTCGATGTGGGTGTCGATCTTCGTCGACAGGCCCACATCGCGGTTGTCGAACGTCACCACGAAGAAGCCACGGTCGACGAAGGACTGCACCAGATCGGGGTGCCACCACACGAGCTGACATCCGAGACCCATCACCATCAACAGCGGCGGATCGCCCGGATCCCCGTGCGTCTCGTACTCGATCTCGATTCCGTTGGCCGCGACTCGCATGGGTGGAATCCTCGCCCCCGACCCGGGGGCGGTCAAGCGAGGACGGCTACCGTGCCGCCGATGGGCAACGGTTCGTTCGACGCAGCCGCCGCGGCCGCCGCCGGCTACCGGATCGATCCCCTCGACGGCGAACCGACCTGGGTGGTCCCGGCCCGACAATCACGACCTTTGCTGCCGCCCGACGGATGCCCGTTCTGCCCCGGCGGTGCCGCCGCGCCCGATGCCTACGAGACGGCGTGGTTCGTCAACCACTGGCCGGCCTTCCCCGACGGTCGATCCGAGGTGCTGTTGCACCACCCCGACCACGACGCGTCGTTCGCCACGTTCTCGCCGGCCGAGGCGCGACGGGTGGTCGACCTGTGGGCGCGACGCACCGAGGTGCTCGGCGCCCGCGACGACGTGGCCTATGTGCTCGTGTTCGAGAACCGCGGACCCGAGGTCGGGGCCACCATCGACCACCCCCACGGTCAGGTGTATGCCTTCGATCTGGTGCCCCCGGCGGTGCTGTCGGAGTTCGACCGGCCCGAGTCGCCCGCCTTCGCGCCCTCGGCGGACCTCGTGGTGCGCAGTCACGGCGCGTGGACGGCATGGATCGAACCGGCACCCCGTTGGCCCTACCAGTTGCTCCTCGCCCCCGACGATGAAGTGCCCGACCTTCCGTCGCTGACCGATGCCGGACGAGACGACCTCGCCCGCCTCCTCGTCGACTCCTTCGCCCGACTCGACGCCCACTTCGGTGAGACCACCC
>VERC01000297.1 GCA_018882825.1 Acidimicrobiia bacterium
GACCTGCACCGGGAAGTCGAAGGACAGGTCGCGGGTGAACGTGGTGATGCCGAGGTACCCCTTGGTGGGATCGTCGGGCCGGGCGCCGACCACGACCTCGACCCGGCGCGCCGGACGAGCTCCCTCGCGGGTGGCGTCGAAGGGTTCCACGTCGAGGGTCAGGACCGTGCCGGGCGCCGAGGCACCGACGGCGGTGATCAGCTCGTCGCTCAGTTCGATGGAGCGCCCGTCGATGGCGGTGACGACGTCCCCGGCGACGAGGACGCCGGCGACCGGACCACCGTCGACCACCGAGGCGATGACCGCGCCGGTGCCCAGACGACGGATGTCGTAGCCGAGTCGACGCAACGCCTGGTACTGGGCTGCGTCCTTCGAGTTGGCCATCATCCTCAGGTCGAGGTCGCGGCTCTCGCCGGGGGTGAGACGCCCGAGGATCTCATCGGCCGATCGGATCTGCTGGGCACCGTTGATCCACGCTGCGACCACCTCGATCGGGGTCACCTGACGCATCGACACGGTGAGGAAGTCGACCGCGCCGTCGTTGTCGAAGGTATCGGCGCCCCGCACCGTGATGAGGTCCTCGGTGGGGCGGGACATCCCCGGTGAGAGCACGTAGTAGGGCAGACGCACGACGAGCGACACCACCAACGCCACCACGGCGAGCGTGGCCACCGCGGCGCCGAGTCGACGACGCATCGTCCACCGGGCGCGCCGGGCCGGCTCGACGGGGGCAGGCGACGGGAGGGGCTCGGTCATGGGGCTCCGGAGGAACGACGACCGACGCAGCCTGCCACGGAGCAGGGACACATCGGCCGCGAGCGGGTGCGAGTATGGGGCGGTGAGAACGGTGCGTCGGACCCCCGACCCGTGGCAGCCCGTGGTCGGTGACGACATCGGTCCGACGCCGGCAGTCCGGGCGCGCCGCGCCGTCGCCCTGTTCGCCCTGCTCGTGTTCCTGGGGATCGCCGTCGCCGGCGCGTTGGGCATGGTGGCGCTGGCACTGCTCACTCTGGCCGGCGCCTCGATCGGCTGAACGATGGAACCGGACAGCACGGGACCCCGGCGCGACGTCGATCCGGTCGTGCTCCGGCGACGCGCGGCGGCGGTGGCCGGTCACACCGGTGACGTCTCGGCGGCGCGATCGCTGCTCGACGACGAGGCCCCGACGGTGCGCGCCACTGCGCTGGGCGCACTGCACCGCCTCGGCGCGCTCGATCGGACCGAACTGCTCGACGCGCTGCGCGATCGCTCCCCGGTCGTCCTGCGTCGGGCCTGCGCGATGTCGACGACCTGGGGTGGATCGGTGGGCGAACCGCCCGATCCGGTCATCGCCGACGCAGTGGCCGAACTGCTCGACCACGACGACGACACCGTGGTCGAGACCGCCGCGTGGGCGTGTGGAGAACGACCACCAGCCGCGGCGCGCGTCGTGAACCGTCTGTGTGACATCGGCACGAGTCATCGCGACTCACTGTGCCGGGAGGCGGCGATCGCCGCCCTCGGGGCACTCGGCGATCCCGACGGACTCGGCGCCATCCTCGTCGCCACCGGTGACCGGGCCACCGTGCGACGACGCGCCGTACTGGCCCTGGCCGCCCACGAGGGCCCTGAGGTGGACGCGGCCATCGAACGGGCGCTGGACGATCGCGACTGGCAGGTTCGTCAAGCCGCTGAGGACCTACGAGAGCCCCCGGTCGACCGCTGAACCGGCTCGGTCCCCGACCGCGTCAGTCCATGAACATCGAGCGCAACGACTCGTACGACTCGATGCAGTGGCCCGCCCCGAGCACGACCGACTCCAACGGCGCGTCGACCAGTCGGACGGGAACCTTCGTCTCCGCCTCGAGTCGGAGGTCGAGACCGCGCAGCATGGCCCCGCCGCCGACGAGGCAGATGCCCTGTTCGATGAGGTCCTGGGCCAACTCGGGCGGAGCCTGTCCGAGGCAGGCGATCACCGCATCGACCATGGCCGACACCGGCTCGTCGATCGCCTCGCGCACCTCCTCGGCGGTGAGGACCACCGTGCGGGGAAGTCCACTCATGAGTTCGCGTCCCCTGAC
>VERC01000083.1 GCA_018882825.1 Acidimicrobiia bacterium
CGGCGGCCTCGTCTACCGCGGCGCCACCATTCCTGCGCTGCGGGGTCGCTACGTGTTCGCCGATCTCGCGCAACGCGGGCTGTTCGTGCTCGATCCGGCCGACGCGTCAGTGGCGTGGCTCGATGTAGCGGTCGATCGAATCGTGGGATTCGGTGTCGACGCCACCGGCGAGTTGTACGTGCTGTCCTACGACTCCGGGGTGTACCGACTCGTACCCACCGGCTGATCGGATCCCGTCGATCTCAGGGAGCCACGCGCACGAGGGTGTAATCGTCGGTGATGATCTGACCCGTCGACCGCAGGGCCAGTCCGAAGCGCAGCGCAGTGACTCCCTCGGGTACCACCACCCGGCGCACGGCCCGCGTCCATGAGCGACTGCTCGCGAACGACGCTGCCGGTGCGAGCGACGTCCACGATCCCTCCGCCATGCGGCCCTCGACGACGAACCGGACCGACGCGTTCGCCGTGTACCAGACGCCGAGGTCGAACGTCCCGGCGCTCACGAGCGGCGCGCACGCGGGGTCGGACAGGAGCACGACATCGCCGGCCGACCACCGGCGGACCACGGCCTGCTCTCCCCAGCGGCCGGCGTGACCCGAAGTGCGCGACCACGAGACCCGGTTCCCGACGCCGTCGAGAGTGGTCCAACAATCGGGGACCCGATCGCGGTCGACATCGGACTCGAGACCGGCGTTGGTGATCGCGCTGGACGAGGGAACCGTCGTCGACGTGGTCGATGTGGTGGTCGAGGACGTGGATGTGGTCGAGGTCGACGTCGTCGACGAGGATGTCGTGCTCGTGGACGTCGAACTCGTCGAGGTGGTGGAGGTCGTCGAAGTCGTGCTGGTGGGCGGCGGAGCACCCGTCAGCACATCGGCGACGGTGCGCACCACGGTCGCCGGTCGGGTCATCAGCCAATCGAGGAAGGCGGTGTAGACCGCCACCGAGACCGAATAGGTGCCACTGACGCCGAGGTCGTGGAAGATCGGCAGCACCCACCCTCCGGTTCCCTGGTCGACCAGTGCCTTGAGATCGTCGAGGGTGGTGGTCGAGCGCACCGACGAGGTGGTGATCAGGGCGAACGGGTCGGTGGGCGGGATCGATTCGGCCAGCGGGCAGTTGGTGCACGACGTCGCCGTGCGCACCCCGCCCACCGCCCGGGCGCTCTGGTACCCGCAACCAGCCACGACCTGTTCGAGATCGGCGGTGAACGAGCCGAACGGGTAGGCGAACGATCGCCCGGCGTCCGGATACCAACCCGACTGTCGCTCCCGGTCCCCGCACACGAGTGTGCGCGCCGTGGCGAGGTCGACCGACTTCAGATCGACATGACGATCGCCGTGTCCACCGATCTCGTTCCCGGCGGCGTGCACACGATCGAGCGTCGGACGGTCGAGGTAGTAGGAGCTCGAACCGATCAGGTCGGAGCTCACGTAGTAGGTGGCGCGCAGACCACGCTGTTCGTGGAGGGCGATGGTCCCGACCTGGCTGGCACGACCGTCGTCCCAGGTGAGCGACACCGTGGTCACCGGAGTGCCATCGACGGCCGGCACGGTGGGCGCCGCCACCGTGGCGAATCCCTCCGCGCCGAGCAGGATGGTGATCACGGCAACGGCCAGCACGCCCAGCGACCGTCGCCGGGAACGGGGGTCGGAGTGCGGTCTCGCAGTCGACATGGCGCGCGACGGTACGGACCGTGGCCCTCGCCGAGCACGGTTGCCGGCGATTTCCACCGGATGGGTGACGACCCGGTCCGGCGGCCATTCCTACGTTCACGGCATGACGAACACCGATACCGAGTTCTCCGACGCCGATGCGGGCGCGCGTCGCACCCACCGATTGCTCACCGCCGGGACGGTGATCGCCATCGTCCTCGCCATCATCGCCCTGCTGTTGCGCGGGTGCGGCGGCAGTGAGGGCGCCAGCGCGTACGACATCTGGATCGCTCTCGGCAACACAGGGACCCAACAGGACTTCATCGACTCCCTGCGCGGACGGGACGGTACACCCGGCCGTGACGGAGCGGCCGGATCGTCGACCATCGGGTCGACCGGAGCCCCCGGTGCTCGTGGCGCGACCGGCAGTTCGGGGGCCGACGGTGCGATCGGCGCCATGGGGATGACGGGGGCCCAGGGGGACTCGGCCTACCGGATCTGGTTGCTCCTCGGGAACACGGGGACCGAACAGGACTTCATCGACTCGTTGCGGGGACCGACCGGCGCGACCGGCCCAACCGGCGCGACCGGCCCAACCGGCGCGACCGGCCCAACCGGCGCGACCGGCCCAACCGGCGCGACCGGCGCGACCGGCGCGACCGGTGCTCCGGGAACTCCCGGGGCCGACGGCGCCACCGGTCCGGCCGGTCCCCCGGGCCCGGTGGGCTTCGGTGACGTCGGCTCGTTCTGGGACGAGACCACCCAGGGCGATGCCAACGTCAATCCCGGGTTCCTGGCCGACACGGCCTACGTGATGACCTTCGACCACGCCGACACCACCAACAACCGTGGTGTGTCGATCGTCAACGGTTCGGAGATCACCTTCACCACCGCGGGCCTCTACGACATCCAGTTCTCGGCCCAGGTCGAGTCGAGTCAGGGCGGCGCCGCCAACACGCTCACCATCTGGCTGCGAGTGAACGGCATCGACATCCCGTGGACGGCGACCGACTTCACCCTGTTGGCCAACTCGGCCCGACTGGTGGCAGCGTGGAACTTCTTCGTCCCGGTGACCTGCGACGCCGGCGTGTGCGACCACTACGAACTGGTGTGGTCCTCGGAGAGCCCGTACACCGGGTTGGTGGCCGACGCGCCCAAGACGGGTCCCACCCGCCCCGCCATCCCGTCGGTCATCCTGACCGTCAGTCAGGTGAACTGAGGCTCACGCCACCGACACCACCATGGCCATCGCCACCAGTGCGCCGGCCGTCCACGCCGCCACGCGGACGCGGTCACCGAGCAGGAGGCGATGGTGCACCGTGGCGTCGAAACCCCGGGCCAGTCGGGCGTGCGCGGGCAGGGCGAGGGCGACAGTGGCCGCCACGGTCACACCGGCCAGGGCAGTCGCCACGAGCACGAGGCCGAGCCCCAGATCGCGCGGTCGCCACACCAGCAACGCCAACGCGCCGAAGCCCTGGAGGGCCCACGGCACGCCGACCACCCATCCGGTGCGCTGCGAATGCGACGCGTGGAACTCCGTCCATCGCGGACCCGTGGCGAACGTGAACAGCGGGTAGTGCACCACCTGCACGAACCAACCGAGACCGCACATGAACGACACGCCCACCACGTGGGCGGCCAGACACCACGCCCCCATCGTCAGCCCCGCCGACGCGGGAGGGGAACCAGCGCCCGGGTGCGCGCCGCGTACTCGGCGAACCCCGGTCGACGCTCGACACTGCGGGTGTCGAGCATGGGGATCGACGCGGTGAGGAACATGACCGTCATCGCCAACGGTCCGACCACCGTCCACCACCAGCCCGGCGACGCCGCCACGGCGAAGAGCCACAGCGACCACCAGAAGCACAGCTCGCCGAAGTAGTTCGGGTGACGCGACAGCGACCACAGGCCGCGGTCCATCACCTGGCCCGGTGCCTTGGAGCGCCGGAACCGGCGCATCTGCTCGTCGGCCACGAACTCGACCACCGCAGCGGCGAGGCCGACGATGAACGCGAACACATCGAGCGCACCGACACTGCGCTCGCCCCACACCAGCGCCGGCACGAGGGAGAGTGACCCGAGGAACACCACGGCGCACGGGAACAGGTGCACACCGAACAGCGAGACGAGCGCCTTCGGACCCTTGGTGTACATCTCCACGTAGCGCCAGTCCTCGTGGTGCAGTCCGGGCCAGTCGCGCAGCCAGTTCGTGGTGAGACGGATCGACCACACCCACACGACCAACAGGACGAGCGCGATGCGCAGTGACGGCACGCCCTCGACATGGTGGGCCGCCAGCCACGTGGCGGCGAGGGCCGGGAGCACGCTCCACCAGGCATCGAACATCGAGCCGTTGTCGAGCAGCATCGACCACAGCCAGATCACCAGGGCCGACGACAGGTAGCCGAGACCGAGCGCGAGGACGGGACGATCACCACCGCACGCGTCGGCCACGACGGCGGCCACGGCGACCGCCGTGAGGTAGGCGACGGCCACCACGACCACCGAGCCGATGCGGCCGATCCGTTCACCGACACCTCGTCCACTCATGACACCCCCGCTGCCGACGTCGCCCAGTGTCCCACGGGGGTTGGCCCCCACACGGGATTCCTCGGCGGACGCCGCCGGGGATCGGCAGCGACGGACGGTGGAGGCTCGAAACCCCCGACGCGGGGATGTGCGACGCACCGGCGTGCGACCAGCGTCTGCCGCTCCCGAACACGTCGGAGACGACACGAACCCCGAGGAGACTCGATGCCATCAGTACGAACGTTGACCGCGACCGCGGTGGGAGTGGCGGTCATCGCCATCGCCGCGGTCGCCTTCGCCTTCTGGACCACCACCGGAACCGGATCCGACACCGGCACCGTCGGCACGGCCGGGAACGTGACCGTGTCGGTGAACCTGGCCGACGGCAACTTCCCCGGCGACGGACCCACCGGTGTGGCGGTGAGCGGCACGGTGACCAATCCCACCAACTCGGACATCAGCATCACCGAGGTGTCCGGCGACCCGTCATACGCCGCCACCAGCCACCTGACGGTGGACGCCGCGCACTCGGGCTGCAAGTTGTCGGACTTCGCGCTCACCATCGACCCGCTCACCGGCTCACCGGTGACGCTCGCCGCCAAGGGTGGTTCGACCACATTCACCGGCAAGTTGGTGATGAACGAGTCGGGCGCGAACCAGAACGCTTGCCAGGGAGCGGTGCTGACGCTCCATCTGGTGGCGTCGTAACACCGCCATGCGGACCGTCCTGGCGTCGGTGACGATGACCGTCGCACTCGTGGTCGGGGCCCTCCCCGCATGGGCGTACTTCACCTCGACGGGTGCGGGTGCGGCGACCGGTGTCGCCGCATCCGTTCCCCGTCCCGCGTCGGTGGTCGTCACCCGGACCGGCGAGGGAACGGCCCGGGTGACGTGGACGACGGCGTCGAGCTCCCTCCCCGTCACCGACGAGGTGCGCCGCTCGAACGGCACGAGCACCGTCACGGTGTGCACGTCGTCGAGCGTCCGGATCTGCGACGACACCGCAGTGCCGCCCGGCACCTACACCTACTCGGTGGTGAGCCGGTATCGCACCTGGTCGGCGACCTCGACGCCCAGCGCGTCGTTCACCATGGTGGACAACGTGCCCACGGTGCTGTCGTTCGCACGCAACTCGCCGGCGTCGACCAACCTCGCCACCGTGGCGTGGACGGTCACGTTCTCCGAATCCGTCAATGGCCCGACCACCGCCAACTTCGCTCTGACGACGACCGGCCTGTCCGGCGCCGTCATCACCGGCGTGACCGGAGGGGGCTCGACGTGGACGGTCACGGCCTTCACCGGTTCGGGCTCGGGGTCGATGACCGCTCGACTGGTCAGCGCCAGCGGCATCACCGATTCCACCGGGAACCCCCCGGCGGTGCCGGTGACGGGAGAGACCTACTCGATCAGACCGTTCTTCCCCACCGCATTCGGCATCACCAACGGCGGCAGCAACAACCGGATCGACTCCGGCGACTCGATGGCGATCACGTTCTCCACCACCGTCGACCATCGTTCGTTGTGCGGCGCGTGGACGGAAGCCGGAGATCACTCCTCGACCATCGCCACCGTGACCGTCATCGACGGAGGCACGGCCAACGACTCGTTGTCGTTCGCCCTCGGCACCTGCCCGACCCTGCGGCTGGGCACAGTGACATTGGGGTCGGACGGCTACGTCGCAGGTGGTTCTGCGACGTTCACGGCCACGCTGACCGCCACCGCCACCTCGGTGACCATCGTCCTGGGCGCCCGTCCGGGCACCGGCTCGGGCGCGGGCTCGATCGGCAGCGTGGGCAGCGCACCAACCGCCACCTTCACCCCCGATCCACTCCTGTCCTCCTCGGCCGGTGCCGGTGCCACGGGCACCGTCACCTCCACCGGACGGTTCTGAGCGGGCTCACCACACCCGGCGCATCTGCGCACCGCGCCGACGGACACGCAGCGACTCGGCCCGCTCGGCCGGGGTCACCACCGGCGTGTCGGCCGGCAGGTGCGACCGCACCTCGGCCAAAGGCACCTTCGTCACCTTCGGATCGGGATGGTCGCTGGCCCGGTTCCATCGGAGTTGGATGACACCGGAGGGCAGGCCGGCGACGTCGAGCCAGTTCGGCACCCCGGGGTCGACATGGGCGATCACGGCCCTGAACCGGCCGTCGGTGTCGATCCGGGCCTGATGGTCGTTGAGGCTCGACTGCCGGTTCACCCAGTCGACGGTGCAGAACCGGTCGTCGGCCACGAGGATCTGCCAGTACCGGCTCGTTCGGGGGAGGTCGGTCTCGACGACGAGCACTTCGTCCTCGTCGATCCGGTGGATCCCGTCGTAGTAGGCCTGTTCGGGCAGGGCACCGAGCTTGTCGATCATGGTGGAGCGGGTGAGCACGTTGGTGCCGTGGTGCTCGCGGTAGTACTCGACCAGTCCCATGTCGAACTCGATGGTGCCGATCACCCACTCGGCGAGATCGGAGAAGCGTCGGGCGATCTCGGCCGCCGACATGTCGGCGCCCGTGCGGTCGAGACGTTCGATGGCGACGCGGGCGTCCTGCTCACCGATCCAGTCGCACGAGCACTTGCGCATGAGCAGACGGTGCGTCCCCTCGTGCAGTTGCCACCAGTCGCCCTCGTGGCCGGGCGGGCGCTCGGCGCTCAGCACCACCCGGAACGACCCATCGGCGCCGAGGGTGAGGTCGTCGAGGTCGCCGGTCGCCTTGGCCGGACCACCGGCGAGCACGCTGGTCGGGCTCATCATGTCGTACGGCTGCTGGGTGATCTCGACGAACCTGCTCGTGCCCCGGAACCCCGAGATCTCGTAGACCCCTGCGGTGTCCACCTCGGTGGTGAGGTAGACGTAGTCGGGGTCGGGCCCGCCCTGGTTGTAGGCGTAGTTCCACAACGGCATGAACACCGGTCGGTCGGCGTCGGTGTACACACGGCACAGGTAACCCTCCGACAGCATGGCCAGGGCCAGTCGGTACATGTCCTGGCGTTCGTCCTCGGTGGCGCCATCGGGTCGCCAGGTGGAGACCAGCCGCTCACCCACCGACTCCAACATGCGCATCTGTTCGGCCCAGTCGGGAAGTGCGGTCATGTCAGTCCTCGATGTCGACGTCGAAATGGGAGATGTAGAAGCCGTAGTCGTCGCGCAGTCCGGCGGCGGTGAGACCGAACTGTTCCGGGGTGTAGGCGTGGGTCCCGCGGGCCCCGGTGCGGTTGGCGACGCGCCACCGTTCCACCGCGGCGGCCAGCTCGTCCGAGGGCTCGAGGCCGGCGAACTCGCCGATGCGCCGCACCACCCCGACCGGATCGGCGATGGTCTCGGCGTGGTGGATGTCGAGGAAGCGATCGTCCCCCAGACGGGCGCGGGCGGCGATGAGCATCTCCAGGCCGATCCGGAGGTGCTCGGAGATCTCGGCCCCGACACGGTGCAGATCGCGTTCGGTCCGCGCTGTCGGGAAGATCGACGACACCAGCGACGAATAGGAGGGCACCACGCGGGCCGGATCGCGATGGCACATGACGAACCGGACATCGGGGTAGGCGTTCACGATCGCCTCGGGATGGAACTTGTGATGGGGTGACTTGAACAGCCAGTTCGACGGAGGCCTGCGTGAACCGAGCACGCCGATGACCCGGCGGTGGTAACGGAAGGTCTCGGTCTGGTCGGCGGCGCGCCACCACTCGTGATAACCCCACACCGGCAACGTCATCTGCTGGCCGTGGAAGGCCATGCCCAGCACCTCGGAGTCCTCGGCCGCGGCATCGATCTCGTAGAGGTGCATGGCGTGGATCTCGGCCGGCACCCGGGCATCGGCGGCCATCTGCTCGAGACGACGGCGGTCGGAGTGCTCCTCGGCGAGCACCGGGGGCGGAACCGGTTCGGTCTGCTCCCACATCCGCAACGGCCGCAACCGGGCGTCGAGCGAGAGCATGTTGCCCAACGCGGTGGTGCCGGTGCGCGGCAGTCCGATGACATCGATCGGACCGGCGACAGGAGTGGCGTCGACGCCGGGATTCCCGACGCACCACTGCTCGAGCCGGAGCCGGTTGACCAGACGACGTCGAATCAGGCCGACCACGGCATCGTCGGTGGAGGGATCGAGATCGGCATCGACGGCGAGACTGTCGAGCAGGACCTCGAGGCCGGGGCGGAAGTCACCGGGCCCGAAATCGTCGAGCCCCGTGGTGACGACGGCCTCGTCGAGGAGCTGTTCGGCCGACGGGTACCGACCCACGGGGCGCCCCCGCTCAGCGGGGCTGACGTCCGGGGTCGAGGGCGATCATGGGATCGGCGGCCGAGATCGTGACCGTGGCCGTGGCCCGGGCGATCTCCTCGTCGATGGGCCCCACCGTGCCGTCGAACGAACCGGGGCCGCCGGGCTCGAGTTCGAGCACCTCGGTGGGGAGTCCGATGCGGTCGAGGATGTCGAGGAACGGTCGAGGATCGAGTTGTTCGACGTTGACCATCGACCCGACGTCCCACGTGCCGTCCGCCACCAACAGCGCAGCGGCCACCGGGGGTACACCGGCGGTGTAACTGATGCCCTGTGACTCCACCTCGGCGTAGGCCTCGGCGTGATCGGAGATCTGGTGGATGAACACCTCGCGGGGCCGGCCGTCCCTGGTGCCCTTGACCACGTTGCCGATGCACGTCTTGCCCACATAGCCGGCGGCCAGCGTCTGGGGATCGGGCAGCACCGCCTTCACCACCTTGAGC
>VERC01000084.1 GCA_018882825.1 Acidimicrobiia bacterium
GACCACCATGCGCTCGGTGGCGAACAGGTGCTCACCCTCGTGCGCCACGACCATCTCGGGCGGCGCGGCGAGGGCGGTGAGCAATCGGTCGAGGTCGGCCGGGGTCGACACCGAGATCTGACGAGCATCACTCACCGTGCGCTTGGCCATCCCCGTCAGCACGCTGCCCGGGCCCAGTTCGACGAACACGGTCGCACCGTCCTCGCCGAGATTGAGCAGCGTCTGGCGCCAGCGAACCGGGCTGCACAACTGGGCATTGAGCAGTCCCGTCCACTCCGGACCGGTATGGGGACGAGCATCGACGTTGGCGTAGACGGGCAGTTCGGCATCGCGCAGGTCGGCGCCATCGATCGCCGTCCGCAGACGTTCGCGGGCGGGGGCCATGAACGGCGTGTGGAACGCGCCACTCACCGCCATCGACATGACCTTCTTGCAGCCCAGTTCGCGAGCGACCTCGGCGGCCCGGGCCACATCGTCGGGATCGCCGGCGATCACGACCTGTCCGGGAGCGTTGTAATTGGCCACCCATGCCTCGCCGCCGACACGGGCACAGGCCACCACGACATCGTCGTCGTCGAGCCCGAGCACGGCGGCCATCGTGCCGGTGCGCAGCGTCGTGGCCTCCAGCATCGCCGCGCCGCGTTCGGCGACGAGTGACAGACCCTCCTCGAACGACAGCGCCCCCGAGGCCACCAGCGCCGTGTACTCCCCGAGGCTGTGGCCGGCGGCGGCGGCCGGCTCCACGCCGAGCCGTTCCACCGCATCGAGCACCACGAGGCTGGTGAGGAACGTGGACAGCTGGGCGTTGTCCGTCCGGGTCAGTTCCTCGGCTGCGGTGTGGAGCAGGAGTCCCTCGCAGTCGCGACCGAGGATCGACGACGCCTCGCCGACCAGTTCCCATGACGGGTGGTCGCGCCACGCCTCGCCCATGCCCGGCTTCTGCGATCCCTGGCCGGGAAAGGTGAACACGATCATGGGGCGGGTGGTTCTCCGGTCGGCGTCCGGCCGGACCGTGATGTCCGACCTGTCGGCGACGACCGTAGTGGTCGTCAGGACTTGGACCCGATCCGGGGGAGCCGGGTTACGTCGGATGAGTGCGGCGGGAGGGACTCGAACCCTCAAGCCCCGAAGGGCAGCGGGGTTTGAGCCCGCCCTGTATGCCAGTTCCAGCACCGCCGCGGGTGCGGCGCCATGCTACGACCTCGCCGAGGGCTCGCCGTCCTACACTCCCGGCTCCTGATGACGGACCCCGGAACGGGTGTGGGTATGAAGCGCAGCAGGGTCGAACGTCGGCTCATCGAGGTCGGGGCACAGCTGCGCGAGTTGCGCACCGAGCTGGCACTGGCCGACGAGCAGCTGGCGCAACTGGCCGACGAGGCCGAGGACGCACGGTTGCGATCGCTCGTGTCCGAGACACCCATCGCCGAGAGGGAGCACCGTGAGGCTGCTCGGCACGCCGACGCGATGACCCGACATCGCGATGAGGTCGTCGGCGACATCTCCCGGCTCGAGCGGCAACAGGACGAGTTGCTCGATCTCCTCAACGACTCGGCCCGCTGAGACCCGGCGGTACGCTCCGGTCGTGACCACCCGCGTCGTGATCGCCGAGGACGAGGCGATCATCCGCCTCGATCTCAAGGAGACCCTCGAGGAGGAGGGGTACGAGGTCGTGGGCGAGACCGGTCGGGGGGACGAGGCCGTGCGTTTGGTGCGCGCACTCCGACCCGACATCGCCGTCCTCGACGTGAAGATGCCCGGCGTCGACGGACTCACCGCCGCCCGCGACATCACCGCCGAGCGACTGTGCGCGGTACTCATCCTCACCGCTTTCAGTCAACGCGAACTGGTGGAGCAGGCCCGCGACGCCGGGGCGTTGGCCTATCTGGTCAAGCCCTTCCAACGGTCCGAGCTGGTGCCCGGCATCGAACTGGCCATCGGTCGGTTCCGCGAGATGCAGGCCCTCGTCGATCACAACCTCGAACTCGCCGAGCAACTGGAAACGCGCAAGGTCGTGGACCGGGCCAAGGGTCTGCTCATGGATCGTCACGGCCTGTCCGAGGCCGACGCCTACTCCTTCGTGCAGCGGCGAGCCATGAGCGATCGCACCACGATGCGGGCCGTAGCCGAGGGGCTCCTCGACGGCTCGATCGAGGTCGACGTCCCGGGGCGGGCCGCACCGTGAGCACGCTCATGCTCATCGACGGGCACTCCCTGACCTACCGGGCCTTCTTCGCGCTCCCGACCGACATGGCCACGGCCTCGGGACAGGTCACCAACGCCGTGTTCGGGTTCACGTCGATGCTGATCAACCTGGTGCGCGATCAACGGCCTGATCACCTCGCCGTGGTGTTCGACCGCTCGGAGCCCACCTTCCGGCACGAGCAACTGGACTCGTACAAGGGCAACCGCGACGCCACCCCCGATCTGCTCCGCCAGCAGATGGGGATCGTCCGCGAGGTGGTGGAGACACTGGCCGTTCCCGTGCTGGACCTGGCCGGGTTCGAGGCCGACGACATCATCGCGACGCTGGCCGCCGAGGCCGAACGGCGCGGTGACGACGTCATCATCGTCACCGGCGACCGCGACAGCTACCAGTTGGTGCGCGACCCCCACGTGCGCGTCCTCTACAACAAACGCGGTGTCTCCGACTACGCCCTGTACGACGAGGCCGGCATCCTCGAACGCACGGGAGTCCGCCCCGTCGACTACGTCGAGTACGCCGCATTGCGAGGTGATCCCTCCGACAACCTCCCGGGTGTCCCGGGAGTGGGGGAGAAGACGGCGGCCAAACTCGTCAATCAGTACGGAGGCATCGACGGGATCTACTCCCACCTCGACGAGCTGACCCCGAAATTGCGACAGAACCTCGCCGAGAACGAGGAGCGGGCCCGGATCAACGTGCGGTTGATGCGACTGCGCGACGACGCGCCCGTCACCGTCGACCCCGATGCACTCGAGGTGGGTCGCTTCGATGTCGATGCCGTCCGGCGTCTGTTCGACTTCCTCGAGTTCCGACAGTTGTTCGACCGCCTGGTGGATGCCTGGGGAGTCGACTCGTCGGGAGCGTCGGCGATGGGTGTCACCGTGCTCGAGGCGGAGCGCACCGACCCGGCCACGCCGGCCGAGGCCGTCGCCGCCGTCACCTCCCTCGCCGCCGGTTCCGGTCCCCTGGCGCTGGAGCCGGCGTGGTCCGGCGCGGAAGGGCGATCCGCGCTCGACGGAATCGCGCTGGTCGTCGACGCTTCGGCGGGCGAGGTCCTGTGGCTGACGGCGGAACTGCTGGCCGACCGTTCGGTGGGTGAGGCCGTCGCCGATCTACTGGGCGACGGCGGTCGACCGCTCGTGGCCCATGGGGCCAAGGAGTCGATGCGCGGTCTCGACCGGTTCGGCGTCGATGTGCGGACGTTGTCGCTCGACACGATGCTGGCCGCCTACCTGCTCGACCCCGCCGAGACCCGCTACGAACTCGGTCAGCTCCTCGAGCGGTGGAGTGATGCTCGTCTGCCGACCGAAGAGCTCGAGGACGAGGGTCGACTCGATTTCGGTGAGGTCGAGACCTCGGCGCAGGCCCAGCGTGCGGCGCGTCGGGCGCTGGCCGTCGACGCTCTCGCCGCGCCACTGTCGGAGGCTCTGGCCACCCGAGGGCTCGATCGGCTGAACACCGAGATCGAGGTGCCCCTCGTGCGCGTGCTGGCCCGCATGGAGATCCTCGGGATCGGAGTCGAGGCCGACGAACTCCGCCGCCTGCGCGACGACCTCGTCGCCCGGTGCGACGAGTTGCGGGCACTCATCCACGCCGATGCCGGCGAGGAGTTCAATGTGAACTCCACGGTCAAACTGCGCGAGGTCCTGTTCGACCGACTCGGGCTCACCCCGCAGAAGAAGACCAAGACCGGGTACTCGACCGACGCCGCCACGCTGGAGAAGTTGTTGGGTGAGCATCCGATCATCGAGCACCTCCTCGCCTATCGTGAGGTGGAGAAGTTGCGCTCGACCTACGGCGAGGGCCTGCTGGCCGAGATCGGCGACGACGGTCGGATCCACGCCACCTTCAACCAGACGGTGGCTCGCACCGGGCGACTCAGTTCCGACCAACCCAACCTCCACAACATCCCCGTGCGCAGTGATCTCGGTCGCGCTTTCCGTCGTGCCTTCGTCCCGGCCGACGGATTCGTGTTCCTCATCGCCGACTACAACCAGATCGAACTGCGCTGCATCGCCCACCTCGCCGAGGACCCGGGTCTCATCGATGCCTTCGAGTCGGGACAGGACATCCACAACGCCACCGCGGCGCGTGTCTTCGACGTCGATCCCGGCGCAGTCACGATCGAGCAACGCTCGAAGGCGAAGATGGTCTCGTACGGACTGGCCTACGGAATGGAAGCGTTCGGTCTGGCCCAACGGCTGGCCATCCCCGTCGGGGAGGCGCAGACGATCCTCGACGCCTACTTCGAAGCCTTCCCCGCCGTGCGTGCCTACATGGACCGCACGGTCGCCGAGGCGCGCGAACGCGGCTACACCGAGACGCTGTTCGGTCGACGTCGCCAGATCCCCGAGTTGTCGTCCGACAACTTCCGGATCAGACAGGCCGGTGAACGACAGGCCATGAACGCCGGGATCCAGGGGCTGGCCGCCGACATCTTCAAGGTGGCGCTGGTGCGACTCGATGCGGCGTTCGAGATGTCGGGGGGCTCGAGTCGACTGGTGCTGCAGGTGCACGACGAGGTCGTGTGCGAGGTGCCGCCCGCCGAGCTCGAATCGGCCACCGGGTTGGTGCTCGACGCCATGACCGGCGCCTTCGACCTGCGCGTGCCCCTCGACGTCAACCTCTCCTCGGGCGACTCGTGGGCGGCGGCCAAGGGGTGAACCGGGTGGCGACCGGCGAGGGCGGGCACTGGTTCGAGCAGATCGCCGATGACCTGCGCACCTCCTACCTGCGCTACTCGTTCACGATGGGCACCGACAACGAGGTCGCCTTCCTCGTCGACGCCCTCGGGCTCCATCCCGGTGACCGGGTGCTCGACGTCGGCTGTGGACCGGGCCGCCACAGTCACGCCCTGGCCCGGGCCGGGATGGTCGTCCATGGCGTCGACATCGCCTCGGCCTTCGTCGATCTGGCCCGGATCGACGCGCCGCCGGGCGCGACCTTCGAGCGGCTCGACGCCCGACAGATTCCCTTCGACGCCGAGTTCGACGCCGTGATCTCCCTGTGTCAAGGGGCATTCGGTCTGGCCGGGGGCGCCGGAGCGGAGGGGCCCGATCCCGACGCCGGCGTCCTCGACGGCATGGCCCGGGCCCTGCGTCCCGGAGGACGTCTGGCCCTTTCCGCCTTCTCCGCCTACTTCCAGGTGCGCCATCTCGAGGAGACCGACGACTTCGACGCCGATGCCGGGGTCAACCACGAGGTGGCCGAACTGCGCACCCCCGAAGGGACGACCACCGAGCGAGACCTGTGGACGACGTGTTTCACGCCCCGCGAACTGCGGCTGCTGGCGGCCCGGACCGGGTTGACGGTGGAGGCGGTCTGGTCGGTCACCCCGGGTGACTACGCCCGTCGTCCACCCGAGGTGGACCGACCCGAGTTCCTCCTGCTCGCTCGTCGTCCCTGAGCGCGGGCACCCGATCCCGGCGGGTGGCGGGGCCTGTGGATGGACCGGTAGCCTTCGCCGTTCGTGCCCCGGCACGCTGTCCCATTCCCCGACGACCCGTCCGCCCGAAAGAACAGTCCCTTGACCGATACCCAGACCCCCACCTCGCCCGAGGCCCCCGCCGACATGGGCACGTTCGCCGACGACGGCACCTACATCCCCCGCCAGGTGACCGCCGACGATCTGGGAGGTCAGTCACTGGAGGACGCCTACGCGGCGTCGATGGTCGAGGTCGAGGACGGGCAGATCGTCGAGGGCACGGTGGTCAAGGTCGACCGGGACGAGGTCCTGCTCGACATCGGGTACAAGTCCGAGGGCGTCATCCCCTCGCGTGAACTCTCCATCCGCAACGACGTCGATCCCTCCGAGATCGTGTCGCTCGGTGATTCGGTCGAAGCCCTCGTGCTCCAGAAGGAGGACAAGGAGGGCCGTCTCGTCCTGTCCAAGAAGCGCGCGCAGTACGAGCGGGCGTGGGGCACGATCGAGAAGATCAAGGAGGAGGACGGTGTCGTCACCGGTCCGGTGATCGAGGTCGTCAAGGGCGGACTCATCATCGACATCGGGCTGCGCGGCTTCCTCCCCGCGTCGCTGGTCGAACTCCGTCGCGTGCGCGATCTGGCGCCCTACGTCGGCCGCACGCTCGAGGCGAAGATCATCGAACTCGACAAGAACCGCAACAACGTGGTGCTGTCCCGCCGCGGCTGGCTGGAGGAGACACAGAAGGAACAGCGCGAGGACTTCCTCGCCAACCTCAAGCCCGGAGAGGTGCGCCGCGGCGTCGTGTCCTCGGTGGTCAACTTCGGTGCCTTCGTCGATCTCGGTGGCATGGACGGACTCGTCCACGTCTCGGAACTGTCGTGGAAGCACGTCGACCATCCCGGCTCGGTCGTGCAGGTGGGCGACGAGATCGACGTCCAGGTGCTCGAGGTGGACCTCGACCGTGAGCGCATCAGTCTCTCGCTCAAGGCCACCCAGCAGGATCCGTGGCAGGAGTTCGCGTCGGCCCACCAGGTTGGTGAACTCGTCTACGGCCGGGTGACGAAGCTCGTGCCCTTCGGATCCTTCGTGCAGGTCGGTGACGGCATCGAGGGTCTGGTGCACATCTCCGAGATGTCGGCCCACCACGTCGACCTGCCGGAGCAGGTCGTCACCCCGGGCGAGGAACTGTGGGTCAAGATCATCGATCTCGACCTCCAGCGGCGTCGCATCAGCCTGTCGATCAAGCAGGCTGCCGAGGGCGGGGTCGTGGCTGCCGAGTACCAGGAGCACTTCGGCGCCCACGCCTATGACGATCAGGGCAACTACATCGGTGGCGAGTCCACCGAGGCCCAGGAGGCCTGGGCCGAGTACTACGCGGAGCAGGGTGACACCTCGGTGCCACCCGTGCCCTCGTCCGAACTCGAGTCCTGATCGACGTCGGCGTCGGCTCCGTCGACGCCCTCAGGCCGCCGGACGTCGGTCGGCCCGCTCGAGTTCCACGATGCCCATGCGCAGTGCGGTGAGCACCGCCTGCGTGCGGTCCCTCGCGTCGAGTTTCTGGTAGATCGCCGCCAGATGGTTCTTGACCGTCTTCTGTGACAGGTAGAGGCGGGCGGCCACCTGTGGGGTCGAACACCCGTCGACGATCGCCTGCAGGACCTCGGTCTCACGGCGGGTGACGTTGACGGGGAACCCCCGCCATTCGAGGACGTTGGTGCGGCCGGGACCCGTCGTGGGGTCGGGGCGATGGATGAGTGTCGTCGTGTCGTTCATGGCCGTTCCATCGGCAGGAACGGCACGAGTGTGAGCTCGAGTCCGTGAAATGTCATCGAACGCGCTCTGGTACGTTCCCGCGGTGCTCCTGCTCGGCCTCACCGGTGGCATCGGATCCGGCAAGTCGACGGTCTCGGCCGCCCTGGCCGAGCGCGGTGCCGTCGTCATCGATGCCGACGCAGTGGTGCGTGAACTCCAAGCGCCCGGTGGCGAGGTGCTGCGCGCGATGGTCGAACACTTCGGGACCCGCATCGTGGAGGCCGACGGGTCGCTCGATCGACAGGCCGTCGCCGACATCGTGTTCAACGACCCCGAGGAACTGAAGGCGCTCAACGCGATCGTGCATCCCCGGGTCGGGGAGGAGATCGACCGCCGGATCGAGGCGCAGCGCGGGACCGACGATGTCGTGATCCTCGACGTTCCCCTGCTGGTCGAGTCGGAGGCCTACCAGACCGAGGGGATCATCGTGGTCGACACCGATCCGGAGATCGCCGTGGCCCGACTGGTCGAGTTCCGCGGGTTCAAGGCCGAGGATGCGTGGGCCCGGATCAAGTTGCAGGCCACGCGTGAACAGCGACTGGCCAAGGCCGCCTTCGTGGTGCCCAACGACGGAACGACCGATGAACTGGCGGCACACATCGATGCCTGTTGGGCGTGGATCGAGGCCAAGCGGTCGACGGACTGATCCGGTCGACGAACGGATCCGACGACGTGTTCAGAGCCCGAGTCGGCGGGCCAGGTCGCTCATGATCCGGCGTTGCGGATCGACGCGCTCGCGCACGCTCCGCCACTCGTCGAGACGGGGGTACATGCGTGGCACCAGTTCGGGGCGGACCCGGCTGTCCTTGGCAAGGTAGATACGTCCGCCGACGTCGACGACGAGATCGTCGAGTCGGTCGAGCAGCGGGCCGAGCCCGGACACGCCCGTGGGGATGTCGAGCGCGAGCGTCCATCCCGCCCGGGGGAACGACAGCGGGGCGGCGTTGCCCTCGCCGAACGACTTGAGGACGGCGAGGAACGAGGTGCATCCCGAGCGACTCAACTCCTCCACGATGGTCGTGAGGGTGGAGGTCGCCGAGAAGGGGATCACGAACTGCCACTGGAGGAATCCGGCCGGGCCGTAGATGCGGTTCCAGTCGCGGACCATGTCGAGGGGATGGAAGAAGGTCGGGATCGTCTGCAGTTCGTCGCGTCGCTGCACCGGGGCCCGACGGAACCAGAGTTCGTTGAAGGCCCGCACGGTGAGCCCGTTGAGGAGTCCCGAGGGGAACACGGGCGGGGCGGTCACCAGTTCGCCGGCCCGGTAGTCGAAGGGATCGGGTCCAGTGGACGGACGGGCCGCGTCGGCGTTGGCGAACCGCCCCCGGGTCAGCACCGAGCGGCCCAGCTGCCGGCCGGTTGCCATGAGGTCGATCCACGCCAC
>VERC01000085.1 GCA_018882825.1 Acidimicrobiia bacterium
ACCCACGCGTTCGCGTCGATGGCCGAGGCCACCGACTTCATGCGATCGGTCACCGACGGCCAGGGTGCCGATGCTGCGGTGCTGGCCATGGGCTCGCCCACCAATGCCGACGTGGCTGAGGCGTTCGCCGCCATCGGCAAGGGCGGCACGGTTGTCGTCACCGGCATGGCCGCCGCCACCGAACCGATGGGCATCCCCGTGCACCTGCTCGAACTCGGCGGGATGCAGAAGACGATCCGGGGCGCGTTGTTCGGGATGTGCAACCCTCCCGCCGACATCCTCCGCCAGATCGACCTCTACCGCGCGGGACGTCTCAAACTCGACGAGATGGTCACCCGTCGGTATCGCCTCGACGACATCGGTGCCGCGGTCGACGATCTGCTCGAGGGGCGCAACATCAGGGGTGTGGTCGTTCACGACACCTGACCGGGGTGACACCCGGGGCGCCTCCGTCGGCCCGCCGACCACCGCGTCGATGCGAGAATCGGTCGCACGAGAAGTTCGAACAGGAGGGCTGAAGATGCCGAGACTCGTCGATCCCGGCCAGGTGGAGCCGGTGGTGGGTGGGCTACTGGGAGCGATCGACGTCGATGGTGGCCCGACCGACGAGCAACTGCGTCTGCTGCGCGCCCTCACGACCCACGTGTGGGATCGGCCCGACCTCGAACTCGACACGACCCGGGTCCTGACGCCGCCGGAGGTGGCGGCCGCCATCGGCGGGACCGACGCCGTGCGCCGCTTCCACTACCTGCTCGTGGTCCTCGAGTTGTGCCGTCACCCGCTGACCGCAGCGCAGGATGAGCGGGTGGAGGAGTACGCCGCGGCGCTCTCCTTGGACGGCATGGGTCTCGAGTTCTGCCGGGACCTCGTCGCCGAGGGCGCCGAGGTCGCGCGCGCCGACCACGACCGGTTCGAGGTCAATCTGCGCGAGGCACAGCAGGAGCCGAGCCTGCGCGGTCGGTCGCAGCGCGACGATCTCACCGATCCCGAACTCGTCGAGATGCTCATGGCGATGGAGCGGCTGCCGCAGGGGTCGCTGGGGCACGCGCTCATGCGTTTCTACGCCGAGTTCGGGCTGAGCGTTCCGGGTGCCTCGTCGAGCGAACTCAACTACGCGTTCGTGGCCCACGACATGAATCACGTGATCGCCGGGTACGACCCGGTGGCCGAGGGGGAGCTTGCGCTCGGCGCGTTCCAGATGGGGATGAACGATTCCGAGGTGTCGTGGATCCTGTGTCTCACGAACCTCGCCATCCACGAGGCAGGGGTCATCCAACTGGGCGACATCGCTCCCAAGGCGGCCACCCTGGCGCGCCCCGGCGTGGCCGACACTTTCGCCCGGGCGCTGGCCCGCGGCTCGCGATGCACGGGCGACTTCGCCGTCGCCGATCACCTCGCCATGGTCGAGATGCCACTCGAGGAAGTACGTGCCCGCTTCGGGGTGCCACCCGTCGAGTGAGGCATGATTCGCCGACACCGGCCGGTTGGGGAGGGGCCTCGGGCCTCGGCTAGTTTGTCGATCCGCAGTCGACCCGCTCCGGCGGTGCGGCGGCGGCCACGTCGGAGTGGCGGAATAGGCAGACGCGCCAGCTTGAGGGGCTGGTGTCCGCAAGGACGTGGGGGTTCAAGTCCCCCCTCCGACACCACATCCCGGGAGATTTCCCGGGAGAGTGATTCGAAGGACGATGTCGCCCAGAGTGAACTTCGTCACACCTGTATTTCCCCTGCTCAGAGCGTCGTAGCGGCGACTCCGGCGACTGCCGTGCCAGACGAGCCGGGCACCGTCGAAGGCATGGGAAAGCAACACAGCCTGGCAGCGGTCAGGCAGAACGAGCGGCTCGTCGCCACTCTTCGACCGGTGCCGAACGGCACGGTCATCGCAGCATCCTCGACGGTCCTGTCGGAGATGCGTCCTCTCACGCTCACGCCCCGGAGCGACTGGGAGCACGGGTTCGCCCGCCTCGATGAGTGCGGTCGGGTCCGTGACGCCATCGTCATGGCGTCACTCGGATGGTCGAGCGGTGACGAGGTCACCTTCGAACTCGGCGACGAACGTGTCGTCGTCAAGCGGGGCGAAGGCCTCCACCGCATCGACGGTCGAGGACGTCTCGCCCTGCCCGAGACCATCCGGAAGGCACTCGGGCTCGGCGCTGGCGACGGCGTCCTGCTCTCGGCCTCGCCCTCCGACGACCTGTTGGTCGTCGTTCCTGCTCGACTCTGTGACCTGGTGGTGAACCAATGACCAATGCACTCGACCCCAGTGCAGTCCTCGCCCTCATCGAGGCCGCCGGAATCTCCGTCGACGACCTCGTCGAAGCGTCGACGACGGCGCCACGTCCTCGGGCCGACATGCCGACCGTCGCCGAGTACCTCGACACCGTGGCGGAGGCCACGTCCGATGGAGCACGACGCACCTACTCGACCTACTGGCAGCGCCTCGTCGAGAAGTACGGGACCCTCCGGCTCGACGAGGTGAAGACCTCCCACATCCACGCACTCGTGAAGGACACGAAGAAGAAGGCCAGCGAGAACCCCCGCTCGAACGGTCGCCATGGTGTCGCTGCGCAGGAGAACTGCGTCGGCGCTGCACGAGCGTTCTTCCGGGTCGCCGTCGAGGACGACCTCATCTCGAAGAATCCTGCCGAGCCCGTGCCTAAGCCTCAGCGGCTCCCGTCCCGTCGTCGAGGATTCACCGACTCCGAACTCGCCGACCTCTGGCGTGTCACTCGAAGCGGGGGTGATGACCCCGTGCTCGACACGCTGCTGCTGCGCTTCCACCTTGAAACCGGCGCCCGCCGTGGTGGCGCACTCAACCTCCGAGTGCGGGACCTGGACTCGAAGCGCCAGGTCATCCTCCTCCGGGAGAAGAACGACGTGGACCGCTGGCAACCCGTGTCGAAGACGCTCCTGGACGCACTGCTCGAACACGCACGCACCCGTGGCGCTTCGGCCCCCGACGATGCGCTACTGCGTGCACTTCCGATGAAGGGCTCGACGGTCGGACGTCCACTCACTCGCAAGCGCTACAACACTCTCGTCGAGCGCTGGAAGAAGCAACTGCCGTGGGTTGCCCAGCACGGCGTCAGCATCCACTGGTGTCGCCACCATGCGACGAGCGCCATCGAGCGCATCGCCGGGTTCGCCGTTGCCCGTGCCTTCGCCGGTCACAGGTCGAGCGCAGAGACGACCACGACCTACATCACTGCACACGACTACGAGGTTGCAGCGGCAGTCGCCGCATACACAGGAGAGCCGCATCCTCTCGCAGTCTGAGTTGACCGCCTCGACTGCTGCTCAGGTCGTCAGCGGTTCGCTGTTCACCATCACGGTGGTGGTAGCGACGTAGTCGTGGATACCACGATGCTTCGGCCCGACCATCGCCGGAAGTCCGACGATGACAACCCACGCCGCAGCGAGCGCCGGGACATGAAGAACGAGTGCGGCAACGGCGCCGAGGCCGACGACGCCGAATCGCACTGCTGCTCGGAGGCCTGAGAGAGGGGTTCCGGAGATGTTGCGGATGCGAGTTCCCATCACGAGCTTGCCGAACGTGGCGGAGAACAGGTGAGTCATCAGGCCCTCGTACACGAGCAATGTCACCACCGACAGCAGAACGCCGAGCGCACCCGGTACTGCTGCCCGCAGTGGGATTGTCAGAATCCCGACGACGAGACCATCGAGTGTGCGGGCCAGTACCCGCTGGGCGAACGAGACCTCGACGGGGCTGGGCTCACCAGACACTGCAACTCGCCCGACTCGTCTGCACGGTTCCAGTCGGAGTCAGCACGCTGCGAACGCAGACGTCGTTGGCGAGACTCGTCCCCCGGTAGCCGATAGCGGCACCGCCGTCATCGGTGACCATGAACTGGAATGGCTCAGCGCCTTGCACGGTCGGAACCACTGACAACACATCCGTCGCACCGGGGTCACCCAACGACTCGATGCGGCTCGTGAGGACGAGCTTCTGCAACAGCCCGGTGTCCTGGCTGGAAGCGGTCCGCACCGAATCATCGACTGCGGCAATCAAGGTCGGCACCTCATGCTCGTTGTTGTCGTGTGCCCACTTCGCCCAGACGATGAATCCGGCCACCACGGCCATCCAAGCGAACGTGAGCCACACCGCTGCCTTGGCCAGTTTCCGCCTGAACGCCATGCCTGAACGCTACTTCGCACATTCGGATACTTGCGTGAGGTCGCTGGGCGCTCACCGTCTGGAAGGGCAGCAAGCCCCATCGCCCTCAGGAGGAACCATGCGCAGCATCCCCGTAGACACCACCCGAATGACCACCCTCGTCGGCGGCGCAATCCAACCGGCGACGCAGCAGGACGGCACGCCTCGACGAGACCGAAACGGTCAGCCGTTGTTCAACGTGCCCGTGCTCGTTGTCATCGAAGGCTCCAACCCCGACACCCTCGTGGTGCGGGTTCCCGGACCCGTCGCACAGGTCCCGTCGCTCACCCCAGTGAGACTCGTCGGACTCGTCGCACGTCCGTGGTCGATGGACGGGGGACGTTCAGGCGTGTCGTTCTCGGCTGAATCGGTGCAGCCCGTCTCGAAGTCGTGACGTCGTCGAGGTGGTGGCTGCTGCTCCGGTGGCCGCAGGCGGCTGCGGCCACCGGACTCGATGCGACCGTGCATATGGGTCGCTTCCGGTCGGTTCGACACCCGTCATCGGCATCGCTTCCGCTTCGCCTTCGAGCAGGTACGACGGTGGCCGACGTCGAGCGTGCGTCACCCTCGTTGGCGAGCGTGTTCGGATGTGCTCGGGTGGAGGTCGAGCACGATGCCTCACGAAGCGACCGATGCGTGGTCGTGTTCCACCGCCTCCGCCTTCCGGCTTTCGCTCCCTTCCCGGTCGAGGCGCTGGCTCTCGACGGACTGTTGCCGCAGTCGTCGACGATGCCGCTTCCCCTCGGCGTCGATGCGAACGGTGACGCCGTCGCACTTCCACTCTTCACCTCTGTGGGTGGCACGACGCTGCTCGTCGGTGGCATACCGGGAACGGGGAAGACCGGAGCGGTGCGTACGTTGCTGTGCGGCCTGGCTCCCACCACTGCGAGTGTCTTCGTCGTCGACCCGACTGGTGGCGCAGAAGCGTCGAGATGGTCGAGCAGGCTGAGCGCTGTCGTCGCCGACGCTGACCCGGGCCGCACGTGTGACCTGCTCGGCGAGTTGCTTGCACTCGTCGTGCGCCGTGGTGAGGTGCTTGGGGCCGGGGGAGTGACCACGATGTTCCCTCCCGTGGTCCTCGTGTGCGATGAACTCGCCGAACTCGCCGCCGCCGGAACGTCGAAGCAGCAGGATGATGCACGCTCGTTGTTGCGCCGACTCGTGGCTCTCGGTCGCAAGACGAACCTGTCGTGCATCCTTGCGACGCAGCGAACGACGAGCACCAGCATCGACGTGACGACGAGGTCTCTTGCCGGATGGCGCCTCGCTCTTCCGCACCCCGACGACGCAAGTGGTTCCGAGGCGCTACTGGGCCCGGGTCGGCGGCAAGCGGCTGACCTGTCGAGGGACGACGTCGGTGCCGGGTTCCTCACCAACGGCGGCCCGCCTCGACTGATTCGGGTCTTCGAGTCAACCGACCAACTCGTCGAGGCGCTCCGGACCACCGGAAGTGGTCTCGGCCTCTGTGAACTCATGCACCTCGATTCGGTCGCACTTCGTGAACTCACGTCGTGAGCGACGTGACGATTGTGAGGGACCTCCTTGACGCTTCCGGTCGGTTCCGGACGGTCGTCGCCGGCGGGTCGAACGGCGACCCGCCGGCGGCATCCGCCGCTTCAACCCAAGGAGCAATCCATGCCGAAGGCACCCAACACCACACCCATCCCACCGCTCGCAACCATTGGCGCCGACGAGCTCGTCGCAATGGACATGCCGCCAATCCGGATGGTGGTCGGCGACCACATCCCGGCGGGCGTCCTGCTGCTCGCCGGTGACCCGAAGGTGGGCAAGTCCCTGTTGATGCAGCACCTCGCCGTGTGCATCGCCACCGACACGCCTGCTTGGGGCTCGCTCCCCGTCGACGGTGGCGACGTCCTGTACCTCGCCAACGAGGGAGGTCAGCGGTCGTTCCGTGAGCGGATGGTCAAGATGCTCGGTCACGGAAAGGCGCCCGCTCGGCTGCGAATCGCCGAGACCCGTGAGCCCCTCGGCGAGCGGCTCGAATGCCAACTCGAATGGTGGCTCACCGAGGCTGCCGACCCGAGGCTCGTCGTCATCGATACGTACTCGTCGGTCGCCCCTGAGGGCAGGGGAGTGAATCGACACCAGGACGACTACAACGCCCTGGCCGCACTCGCCGACCTCGGCACTCGATTCCCCGACACCCTTCTCGCCGTCGTGCATCACACGAGGAAGGCCGAGGGAGAGGACGTCATGCACCGCATCAGCGGCTCGCAGGGTATGACTGCGGCGACGGACGGCAATGCCGTCCTGAGTCGTCAGCCCGCCGCTCGGCGGTGTGGTCTGAGCATCCGACCTCGCAACGCAGAGGAGAGCGACCTCCTGCTGGAGCGCAATGCAGACCTCACGTGGTCCGTCATCGGTGACGACGAGAGAGCGCAACTCTCCGAGGGCCGACAGCGCATCCTCGGGTGGCTCGACGCTCACCCCGAGGGCGGCACTCCAAAGACCATCTCCTCCGAACTCGGTCTCGACCACGACAGCACTCGCCAGTACCTGACGCAGATGGCCGAGGCGAAGCAGGTCATCAAGCCCAAGCGAGGGTGGTACCGAACGACCTCAGGAGACGAGCCCGTCGCAGCGTGACTCACGACGCTCACGACACTCACGACCACGGGGCCCCGGCGACAGCGCCGGGGCCCCGTGCGTTGAATGCTTGCGTCGGCCAGCCGTGCGGGGGATAGTCAGAGGAGTCGAACAACAAGGAGCCGAACGGTGGATAGCGACCAAGCCGGGAAACTTCCCGGGTTGGCGGCATCTCTTCCCCCCTCCGACACCACTGTGATGTCGCGAGACATCGGAAACGGTCCGAACCTGCATCAGGGTTCGGGCTGTTTCGGTTTTCGGGGTCCTCTGGGGCCGCCGCGGGGGTTGCCGGTGCCGTCGTAGCGGCGTCTGGAGACATGGGCAGCGTCGCTCACCTGGCCCGCGTGCTTCAGCCACCTACCCCGCATCTCGGCGCGGACGAGCGGGCAGTACCGGCTCGAACTGGTTCAGTGGTGCTACCCCCTCCTTGGTTCGGGCGACAAGGGTTCTTCCCGTCGCGGCGAACTTCTCGTACTTGATATCGGCGTGGAAAGCGAGCACCTATGTCCTCTTCGTCCCTGCTGCGCAAGGTCGGCGTCGCCGGCTCGGCCGGCTCGCTGGTCACCGGATCGGCGGCCGCGCTGCTGGCCGCACTCGTCGCCTCCGCTGCTCCGGCGGCGGCGGCCACCACGTTCGTGGTCGACGATGCCTCCGACGGCCCGGCCAACGCCGCCGACTGCACGACCCCGGTGGCCGGTTCGTGCTCGTTGCGCGACGCCGCCCTTGCCGCGGCCACCGACGGCGACACCATCACCTTCGCCGCCGGAATCTCCTCGATCACCCTGACCAACGGCATGATCTCCCTCGGGGCCGTGAACATCATCGGACCGGGCTCGGGCTCGCTGTCCATCACGACGACCGCGGCTGCCGGCTCCTACGACATCTTCAACCTCGCTGGCTCCAGCGACGTGACCGTCAGCGGGCTGAAGATCACCAAGAACCGCATCGAGGCCAACATCACCGGCAAGTTCACCCTCGACGACGTCGTCATCGAGGACTCGCGGGCCAGCAACTCTGGTGGCGCCCTCTATGCGGGCGGCACCGGCGAGACGGTCATCACCAACTCCCACTTCAACCGCAACTTCGGATCGCGGTCCGCAGGGGCCGTCTATGTCGGCAAAAGCGGAACCGTCACCATCTCCGATTCCACCTTCGACACCAATTCGACTGACGCCGGCGGCGGGGCAGTCGTTCTCTACTCCCAGGTCGTCGACTTCACCCTCGAGCGTTCGACCCTCACCGGCAACACCGCCAAGAACGACGGTGGGGCGCTCTACTTCGTCGGCAGCGGCGCCGTGACCATCGCCGACAGCACGCTCGACGGCAATCACACCACCACTGGAAGAGGGGGTGGTGCCCGTCTCGGCGGCGGAGGGAGCTGGACCATCACCCGGACCTCGATCATCAACAACACTGCGGTCTACGGCGGTGGACTCGCAGCCGGCGGCTCGGTTTCGGACTCGACGCTGTCGATCGTGAGTTCGCTCATCGCCGGCAATTCCTCTCAAGGTGGCGGCGGGATCACCATGAGGCACATGTCCGACGCCACCATCGCCGACTCGACGATCACGGGGAACGACGGTGGATCCGCCGCTGGTGGTCTCTACGCCGACAGCGTCGATCTCCGTCTGTTGCAGACCACCATCACCGACAACATCGCCGACTCCGGAGGCGGAGTCACGCTCACGGGACCGTCAACGGCGTTCATGTCGGGCACGATCCTGGCCGGCAACATCGGCCGACGCGCGGGCGGGGTGCGGGTGGCTGACGACATCGTGGCCCTCGGCGCAGGACCGACCTTCAACTCGACGCACTCGATCATCGGCACCGTCGGTGCCGATGTCACCATCATCGACGACGCCGGCACCATCCGCACCGATGCACCCGGCGTGGCGGCCCTGGCCGACAACGGTGGACCGACCAGGACGATGGCTCTCCTGTCCGGTTCGCCGGCCATCGATGCCGGACCGGCCACCGCCGCCCCCTTCCCCGGCAACCA
>VERC01000086.1 GCA_018882825.1 Acidimicrobiia bacterium
AGGATCACGACCTTGGGTCGATCGGAGGGTGCGACCTCGTCGGTGTCCTCCCACGTCGAGTAGTGGTAGGGCGTGGCTGCCTCGAACTCGGCCGCGCAGGTGTCGACGGTCTTGTAGGTGGGCCGCACCCCGAGTTCGAGGCGACGAGCCCGGACGACGGTCTCGTCGACGCCCCACAGCCATGCCAACTGCGCGTCGGAGAACCCCAGTTGCTTGGCCCGCTTCCATCCCCGCCGACTCAACGCCGCCGGGCCGACGGCGGCCAGGTGGTCGCGCTCGGCGCAGATCATCGCCATCTGATCGAGGAACCACGGGTCGATCCGACTGGCCTCATGGACGGTCTGGATCGGGATGCCGCGCTGGAGGAGGGCCCCGACCTGGAAGACGCGCTCGGGTGTGCCGATCGCCGACTTCGCGAGCAGTTCGTCGAGGGGCAGGTCCATGTACTGCGCTTCGGCCGGATCGCAGTTGAGTCCGTACCGACCCTGCTCGAGCGAGCGGAGGGCCTTCTGGAGCGACTCGGGGAACGTGCGACCGATGGCCATCACCTCGCCGACCGACTGCATCTGCGTGCCGAGCACCCCGCTGGTGCCGGCGAACTTCTCGAAGGCCCAGCGCGGCACCTTGGTGACGACGTAGTCGATCGAGGGTTCGAAGGAGGCCGGCGTCTTGCGGGTGATGTCGTTGGGGATCTCGTCGAGGGTGTAGCCCACGGCGAGCTTGGCCGCGATCTTGGCGATGGGGAATCCGGTGGCCTTCGACGCCAACGCCGAGGAGCGCGACACGCGCGGGTTCATCTCGATGACGACCATGTCGCCATTGGAGGGATCGACGGCGAACTGCACGTTCGACCCGCCGGTCTCGACACCGACTCGGCGCATGACGGCGAAGGCGGCGTCGCGCATCTGCTGGTACTCGTGGTCACTGAGGGTCTGCGCAGGCGCCACCGTGATCGAGTCGCCGGTGTGCACGCCCATCGGATCGAGGTTCTCGATCGAGCAGATGATCACGCAGTTGTCGGCACGATCGCGCATGACCTCGAGCTCGTACTCCTTCCACCCGGCGATCGACTTCTCGATGAGGATCTCGGAGATGGGACTGGCCTCGAGGCCGATGGCGGCGCGCTGCTCGAACTCGGCCAGCGTCGAGGCGATGCCGGTGCCCCGACCGCCGAGGATGTAGGCCGGCCGGATGACGACCGGCAGCCCGATCGAACCCACGACGGCCAGGGCCTCCTCGAGGGTGTGGGCCGTGGCCGAGGGCGGGGTGGCCAGGCCGATCTCGGCCATGGCCCGTTTGAACAGCTCCCTGTCCTCGGCGGTGGCGATGGCGGTGGCGTCGGCCCCGATCAACTCGACGCCGTGAGCGGCCAGGACCCCCGACTCGGACAGGGCCATCGCCAGATTGAGCGCCGTCTGACCACCGAGGGTGGGCAGCAGGGCATCGGGTTTCTCGCGCTCGATGATGCGTTCGAGCACCTCCACGTCGAGCGGCTCGACATAGGTGGCGTCGGCGAAGTCGGGGTCGGTCATGATCGTGGCGGGATTCGAATTGGCCAGGATGACGCGATACCCCTCCTGACGGAGTACGCGACAGGCCTGCGTCCCCGAGTAGTCGAATTCGCAGGCCTGACCGATCACGATCGGTCCCGATCCGATGAGCAGGATCGACTCGATGTCGTCACGGCGCGGCATCAGGCACGTCCCTTCACTCCGACCGACCTCATGAGGTCGTCGAACATTGCGAACAGGTAGGCGGCGTCGTGCGGACCGGGGCCCGCTTCGGGGTGGTACTGCACACTGAAGGCGGGCACGTCGAGACAGCGGATTCCCTCGACCACTCCGTCGTTGAGATTGCGATGGGTCACCTCGACCCCGCGGCCGAGAGAACCGTCGTCGACCGCGTAGTTGTGGTTCTGACTGGTGATCTCGATGGTCCCGGTGTCGAGTCGGCGCACGGGGTGGTTCCCGCCGTGATGACCGAACGGAAGCTTGTAGGTGGTGGCGCCCAAGGCCGTGGCCAGCAGCTGGTGACCGAGGCAGATGCCGAACACCGGGACCTGACCGAGCAGACCGTCGATGATGCCGGTCGCGCCCGTGACCGCCGCCGGGTCGCCGGGGCCATTGGACAGGAACACACCGTCGGGTTCGCGCGCCAGCACCTCAGCGGCCGGTGTACCGGCGGGCACGACCTCCACGGTGGCGATGCCCGACAGGTGACGCAGGATCGTGGTCTTGATGCCGAAGTCGTAGGCCACGACGCGCCGGACCGGCCGATCGGCGGGACCGGTGTAGGCGAACTGGTAGGGCTCGTCACAGGTCACGGTGCGGACGAGGTCGATGCCCGAAGTGCCCGCCTCGGCCCGGGCGGCGGCCAGCAGGTCGGACTCCGAGGCGGTGCCGAAGGCACCGGGCATGGCCCCGAGGTCGCGGATGTGACGGGTCAGGCGACGCGTGTCGACACCGGCCACGCCGGGCACACCGCGCGCCCGCAGGAACGCGTCGAGATCTCCCTCGGACCGCCAGTTGCTGCGCCGGCGGGCGAGGTCACGCACGATCACGCCACGGGCGAACGGTCGTCGCGACTCGTCGTCGAATGCGGTCACCCCGTAGTTGCCGATGTGCGGATAGGTGAAGGCGATGATCTGACCGGCGTACGACGGGTCGGTGATGATCTCCTGGTAGCCGGTGAGTGCGGTGTTGAACACCACCTCTCCGGTGGCGATCCCTCCGGGGGGTTCGGCCCCGAAGGCCTCACCCTCGAACACGGTGCCGTCGGCCAGCACCAGCAGTGATTCGGTGACCGCATTCATCGACATGCCCTCTCGTCCTTCACCATCGGCACACCGCACAGGAGGGTGTGTCGCACCTTGCCGCGCACGACGCGGCCCCGATACGGCGTGTTGTCCGACTTCGACGCGAACTTCGACGGATCGACGGTCCACTCGGCGGCCGGGTCGAACACGACGAGGTGCGCCGGCGCGCCCGGGGCGATGTCGCGGCCGTGCACATCGGCGATGCCGGCGATGGCCGCCGGGTTCCACGACATCAGGGCCAGCAACTCACGCATCGTCAGCACTCCCGGCTCCACCAGTTCGGTGATGCCGAGGGCGAGCGCCGTCTCCAGGCCCAGCATCCCGCACGGCGCCACGTCGAAGGGAGCCTCCTTCACGTCGGCGGTGTGCGGCGCGTGGTCGGTGGCGATGGCGTCGATGGTGCCGTCGGCCAGTCCGGCCTTCACCGCGGCGACGTCCTCGGCGGTGCGCAGCGGAGGGTTGACCTTGAACACCGGGTCGTAGGACGCGACCTCGGCGTGGGTCAGTGTGAAGTGGTGCGGCGTGGCCTCGGCCGTGACCGGAAGGCCGTCGGCCTTGGCTCGGCGCACCAGTTCGACGGCACCGGCAGTGGACAGGTGCTGGAAGTGCACGCGCATACCGGTGCGCCGTGACAGCGCGATGTCACGGAACACCATCAACTCCTCGGCCTCGGCGGGGATGCCGGGGATGCCGAGTCGACTCGACCACTCCCCCTCGTGCATGTGTCCACCCTCGCTCAGTGCCTCCACCTCGCAGTGCTGGGCCAGCACCACCGACACCGGCAGTCCCGAGGCGTACTCGAGGGCTCGGCGCATGAGGCGGTCGTCCTGCACCCCGCAGCCGTCATCGGTGAAGATCCGCACACCGAGGCCGGCCAACTCGGCCATGGGCGTCAGGGTCGTGCCCGCGCGGTCAATGGTGATCGCCGCCGACGTCCGCACGTCACACAGCCCCGCCGCCACCCCGGCATCGAGCACCTGGCGCACGATGGCCACCGAATCGATGGTCGGTTCGGTGTTGGGCATCGCCACCACCGCCGTGTAGCCGCCGAGTGCCGCGGCGCGACTTCCCGTCTCGACCGTCTCGGCCTCCTCGCGACCCGGCTCGCGCAGGTGTGTGTGGATGTCGACGAGACCGGGAGCGACGATGCAACCAGAGGCGTCGAGTCGGGCGGCGTCGGCCAGACCGAGGGCCCCGGGATCGAGATCGGCGCCGACGGCGGCGACGGTGCCTCCCGGTTCGATGGCGACGTCGGCCCGACGTTCACCGGTGCGGTCGATGACGGTGCCACCGACGATGATCCAACCTGCCGACTCGTTCACGTCGTCCTTCCGTGCTGTCGCATCGCTCATCCCTCGACCTCTCCGCCCCAACCGGTGCCGCTGCCCAGCAGCAGGAACAGCACCGCCATGCGCACCGCCACCCCGTTGCGCACCTGATCGATGATCACCGTGTTGGGTCGATCGGCCACCTCGGCGGTGATCTCGACCCCGCGGTTCATCGGACCGGGATGCATGACCAACGCGTCGTCGGGCAACCGGTCGGCGCGAGCGGCATCGAGGCCGAACCGCGTGACGTATTCCCGCAGCGAGGGGATGAGCGCCTCGGTCATGCGCTCGCGCTGCATGCGGAGCAGGTAACAGACGTCGAGCTCGGGCAGCATCTCGTCGAGATCGTGCGACACCTTCACCGGCCACCCCTCGAGACTGGGAGGGAGCAGCGTCGGTGGTGCGACGAGGGTCACCTCGGCGCCGAGCGCGGTGAAGGCGGCGACGTCACTGCGAGCGACTCGCGAGTGGCGGATGTCGCCGACGATGGCGATCCGTCGTCCGGCGAGATCACCGAAGCGCTGCCGGATCGTGTAGCAGTCGAGCAGCGCCTGCGTGGGGTGCTCGTGCCATCCGTCGCCGGCGTTGATGACGGCGCTCTGGGCCCAACGGGCGATCTGCAACGGCACCCCGGCGGAGGAGTGACGCACGACGATGGCGTCCACGCCCATGGCCTCGATCGTCTCGATGGTGTCGCGCAGCGACTCACCCTTCTTCACCGACGAGGTGGCCACGCTGAAGTTCATGGTGTCGGCCGACAGTCGCTTGGCCGCCGTCTCGAAACTGAGGCGCGTGCGCGTCGAGTCCTCGAAGAAGAGCGACACCACGGTTCGACCGCGCAGCGCCGGGACCTTGGGGATGGTCCGTTCACTGACCTCGACGAACGAATCGGTGAGGTTCATCACCTCGTCGATGCCGGCGGCGACATCGGGACCGAGATCGGCGATCGTCAGCAGATTCCGCAGCGCGCCGTGACGGGGGTTGGTGACGAGGCGCGTCATCGCCGCATCTCCCCCAGGTCGACGCCGTCCGCGTTCACGTCGACGACCTCGTCGCGACGGGTGGGCAGGTTCTTGCCCACGAAGTCGGGGCGGATGGGCAGCTCTCGATGACCGCGGTCGATCATGACCGCCAACTGCACCGCCTTGGCCCGTCCGTGATCGGAGAGGGCGTCGAGCGCGGCCCGGATCGTGCGGCCGGTGAAGAGGACGTCGTCGACGAGCACGACGATCATGCCCTGCAGGTCGCAGGGGATGTCGGTGACGGCTTCGGGCAGGACCGGTCGCAGGCCGATGTCGTCGCGGTAGAAGGCGACGTCGAGCGTTCCGATGGGCACGTCGACGCCTTCGATGGCCTCGAGTTGCCGATGCAGACGGGCGGCGAGGGGAACCCCACCGGTCTGGAGACCGATGAGCACGACCTCGTCGAGACCTTGGTTGCGCTCGATGATCTCGTGAGCCATGCGCTTGGTGGCCCGCTTCAGGTCGTCGGCCCCCATCACCCTGGTGCGGGGTACGAAAACGCCCCCGTACGGGGGCGTGAGACGACGTTCTCTTTCAGCCATTCCGGCCGACATCCTGTTGGGCAGCCACGCGGCTGTGCCTCCTGTCCGTTCGGGCCTCACGGGACCCGCTTCACGGTCAGGAATGAATCATAGCGAGTCGGGACGGACCTGCGCGGCGATCGCCGACAGCACCCCGTTCACGAATCGACCCGACTCCTCGGTGCTGTAGGACGTGGCCAGTCCGACGGCCTCGGAGATCACCACGCCCGTGGGCACATCGGGTCGGTGCAGCAACTCGTAGGTGCCGAGTCGCAGCACCGCCCGATCGAGGGCCGGCATGCGATCGATCTCCCAGTTGTGCGAGTGAGCTCCGATGACGGCATCGACCTCGTCGCGATGGGCGTCGAAGCCGGCCACCAGTTCGGTGGCGAAGCCGTCGGGTTCGACCGGGAGCGCGGCGAGCACTTCGCCGCCGGACTCGCCCTTCATCTCCGACTCGTAGAGGAGGTGGAACGCCCGCTCGCGCGCGTCGTGGCGGTTGGCGTTCACGCCCGGGTGATGTACTCGCCCGTGCGCGTGTCGACCTTCACCCGGTCACCGGGTTCGACGAACAGCGGCACCTGGATGACGAGACCGGTCTCGAGGGTGGCGGGCTTGCGGGCACCCGAGACCCGGTCGCCCTGGATCCCGGGCTCGGTCTCGGCGATGTTCAACTCGACCGCAGCGGCGAGTTCCACGCCCACGATCTCCTCGCCGTACATCTTGAGGATCGCGTCAGCGCTCTCCACGAGGTAGTTGGCCGCGTCGCCGAGCGAGCGGGGGCCGACGTTCATCTGGTCGTAGGTGGTGTTGTCCATGAACACGTAGTCCTCGCCCGACCGGTAGAGGAACTGCATCTCCCGCTTGTCGATCATGGCGCGTTCCACCTTCTCGCCGGCGCGGAACGTGCGCTCGATCACGGCGCCGGTGCGCACGTTCTTGAGGGTGGTCCGCACGAAGGCCCCGCCCTTGCCGGGCTTCACGTGCTGGAACTCGACGACCTCCATGAGATCACCGTCGAGGTCGAGCGACATCCCGTTCTTGAGATCGTTGGTGGTGATGGTGGGCATGGGGCCTTCCTGATCGGGGGTGCGTCACCGGCCACCGCTCCCCCGGCGACTCACGGTCGCGGGGACTTGGTGGTGTGCGTGAGGACGGTGCAACCGTCGGCGGTCACGACGACGGAGTCCTCCATCCGTGCGCCACCGTGGCCGGGAAGGTACACGCCCGGTTCGACGGTGACCACATCGCCCACCTCCAGCACCTCGACGCTGCTGGAACCGACCCTCGGGGCCTCGTGGATGTCGAGACCCACGCCGTGGCCGGTGCCGTGGGCGAACTCGTCGCCCCATCCGGCGTCGACGACGACGGAGCGAGCGGCGGTGTCGACGGCCGCGGCGGCCACACCCGCTCGCACCGCGGCGACACCGGCGGCGTTGGCGGCGGTGACCACCTCGAGCAGACGTCGCGACCGATCGTCGACGTCACCGAGGGCGATGGTCCGGGTCATGTCCGAGCAGTACCCGTCGACCACGCAGCCGAAATCGAGTATCACGAGGTCGCCCTCGGTCAACCGACGCGCACCGGGACGGGCGTGGGGTTTGGCGGCATTGGGGCCGGAGGCGACGATCGTCTCGAAACTGGGACGGGTCGCTCCCAACGACCGCATCATCGTGTCGAGTTCGACGGCGAATTCCTGCTCGGTGGGCTGTTCGAGCAAGCGGTGCCGGATGTCGGCCAGAGCGGTGTCGGCGATGAGTGCGGCCAGTTCCATCCGGGTCAGTTCGGCATCGTCCTTGCGACGACGCAGACCTTCGACCAGACCGGAGGTCGCCACCAGTTCCCGGCCGTCGAACCACTCGGTGGCGTAGCGACGCTGCGCCGACCAGGTGACGTGATCGGACTCCAGTCCGATGCGCGACGCATCGCCGACGGTGCTCACCACGATCGATCGCTGGGCGACCGATGTGATCTCGATCCGCGACGGCGCGCCGACGGCCGCCAGTTGCTCGCCGGCCTGCTCGGTGTAGCGGGCATCGGTGACGAAGACCATGTCATCGGACGTGAGCGCCACCAGCCCCGCGCTGCCGGTGAAGCCGGTGAGCCAGCGGATGTTGGACGGCGCCGTGACGACGAGGGCATCGAGGCATTCGTCCTCCATTCGTCGACGCAGTCGCGTCACCCGATCGGCCACGGTGATGGCCGGGAGCGAGGCAAGTCGCGCGGCGATGGCGGTGGCCGTCATCGTCCGAGCAGGGTGGCGACGGCGTCGACGGCCAGCCGATAGCCGTCGCCACCGAATCCGGCGATGGTCCCCGTGGCCACCGGCGCCACCACCGACACCCGTCGCCATTCCTCGCGCGCTGCCGGATTCGACAGGTGCAGTTCGATGATCGGTCCGGCAAAGGCGGCCAACGCATCGTGCAGCGACCAGGCGTAGTGCGTGAACGCTCCCGGATTGATGACGATGGCCGCACATCGCCCGGTGGCGCCATGGATGGCCTCGACCAGTCGGTGCTCGGCGTTGGAGTGGAAGTGCTCGAGCGCCAGCCCGTGGACCTCGGCCGCGGCACGGGCCGTGGCCACGTGATCGTCGAGGGTGGCCGTGCCGTACACCTCGGGTTGTCGGGTGCCCAGTCGATCGAGGTTGACCCCCGACAGCAGCAGGACGACGGGTGCGGTCATCGGTTCCCTCCCCTGACGGCGTCGATCGAGGCCACGACGAGTTCCGGATCGATGCCGGTGACCGACTCGACCCCGGCGGGACCATCGAGCACGAAGGTGAGGCCGTCGAGCGCCTTCTTGTCCCGGGCCATCAACTCGACCAGGCGGGCCGAGTCCATCCCGTCGGGAATGGTGGTGGGCAGATCGAAGGCCGCCACGACGCGTCGGTGCTCGGCCACCCGGGACTCGTCTATGCGGCCGGCGCGGCGGGCCAGTTCGGCGGCGAAGACCAGTCCGATGGCCACGGCCTCGCCGTGACGGAGGTCGTGCCCACCGGCGATCTCCACGGCGTGACCGAGGGTGTGGCCGTAGTTGAGGATGGC
>VERC01000087.1 GCA_018882825.1 Acidimicrobiia bacterium
GGACGGTGCAGACCCGCGACGAGTGGTCCGGGGGCGGTGCAGCGCGACCGTGGGTGGTCGGCTCCACCCGATCGCCCGTCGACGGCTCCACCACCTACGGGGGATGGAGCCGACGAGGACGCGTCATCGTGCGCGTTCACCTCATCGAAGCGCCCGACTCACCGACACTCTGTGCCACCACGAGTTTCAACAGCACGTTGATCCCCGTCGTGCAGTTCCGCGCCCTGGGAGGATTCGACCCGCACTTCCCCCACCTGCGGGGCGACCACGATCTCGGCTACCGCGCCACGCGGGGCGGACAGCAGATCGTGGTGATGCCCGGCACCGTCGGTACATGTGCCGTGAATCCGCCATCACCGTGGCAGGACCCACGGGCGCCGTGGCGCGACCGCTGGCGGGACGTGCATTCGATCAAGTGGTACCCACCGGCTTCGTCGGTGCGCTACACGTTCCGGCACTACGGCCCGATGGGACCGGCGTCGTTCCTGCGCCCGTACGTGCTGATGACCCTCTCGCACCTCCGGTATCGGCTCGGTCGGCGGCTCGGTCGGCGGATCAATCGACGTCTCAATCGACGTAGAAGTCGGGCTCGCCGAGGTGGTCGGCGATGAACCGGTCGAAGGACGCGTCGCGCTCCGCCAACTCGTCGACGAGATGCGCGGCGTCGGCGAGGGCGGCGACGACGGTGGGTTCATGTGCGGTCCGACTCACTCGTCGTCTCGACGCCGCCGGAGAGCCGAGGAACTCCCCGAGGAACTGGTCGAGTCGGGCCGTGGTCACCAGTCGCAGTCGACCCGATTCGAGTTCGCGTTCGAGACGTCCGACATCACCGGCGAACACCTCGTCCATGAAGAACGGGACTCCGGGTCCGTAGCGACCGAACGCCGACCACCACGGGACGCCGTCGATCCCCGAGGTGAGATCGCCGTAGTTCATGGCGTCGATGGTGTAGCGACGCCCTGTCCGCAACAAGTGGGGGTTCGGCGGCGCCTCGAACGCGACCCTCCCCGTTCCCACTGCGACACGTGTCCAGTAATCGGTGAACACCGAGCGAAGGCGATCCCGTCGGGGCCGGACCGCCATCAGGACCGGGAGCGACTCGTCCCCGGCCGCTCGCCGCACCCAGTCGACTGCGCCGTAGGTCTCGTGATTGAACTTGACCACCAGCGGCCGAGCGATCCGACGAGAGGATCGCCACGACATGATCGCTGCCCGCTTGGCGTGATCGGTGCAGTCACTCGGTGCTCCGCACTCGCACATGAACGGGGACACGGTGCTGAGTGGAAGCCGTAGTACCGCGTGGTCGGGGGAACGACTCAATGCATCGGCCAACGACGTGCCCCCGGTCTTGGGGAGGTGCACCATGAGCATGGTCTCCGGCGCCCGGTCGATGGCCCGTCGCAACGGTCGCCTCAGTCCTCCCCACGCCCGTCGGTACCGGCGTCGCTCGTGACGACGCGCCCCTCGATCACGTTCGCTCTTCTCCATCATCGGATCACTCGACGAAGAAGTCGGGCTCGCCGAGGTGGTCGGCGATGAAACGGTCGAAGGGCGCGTCGCGCTCGGCCAGTTCTTCGATGAGATGCGCGGCGTCGGCGAGGGCGGCGGCGACGGCCGGATCCCGGTCGGTCCGGCTGACGCGCTTGGCGGCGAGGGCGGGACGTCCGGTGCACTCCTCGATGTAGGCATCCAGGCCTGAAGTGGACACCAGCCGGAGTCGGCCGACATCGAGTTCCCTCTCCAGTCGTCCCACGTCGCCGCCGAAGACCTCGTCGAGGAAGAACGGCAGCCCGGCCCCGTGGCGCTGGAAGGAACTGAACCACGCCACACCGTCGATCGAACCGTCGGCCCTGCGATAGTGCAGTGAATCCGCGGAGTATCTTTGGAATTCGCGCATCCGGTGAGCAGACGACGGCATGTCATCGGTGAGCAGCCCCGCAGCGATGGAGACCTGCGTCCAGTAGTCGGTGAACATCGAGCGCAGGCGAGCACGTCGCTCCCGCACCGGCAGCGCGACGCGCCGATGCGCCGAGTCCTGCCGGGCCGGGCCGAGGACCCACTCGACCGCGTCGTAGCTCTCATGATGGAGCTTGACGACCAGCGGGCGCGCCACGAGGTGCTCCGAGTTCCACGAGTCGATCCGCTGCCGGTCTCGGTGGTCGACACACCCGGACTCGGCCCCGCATTCGCAGGCGTCCGGCGCCACCGAACTCAAGGGGAGTTGGACGTACACGTGGTCCGGCGACCACTTGAGGGAATACGTGAGACTCGAGCCACCGGTCTTGGGCATGGGGAGGAGACACAGGACCGACGGCGCCTCGTCGATCATTCTTCGCAGAGGATCCCGGAGGTTCCCCCAGGCCCTGTCGTACCGATCGGGTTCGGTGCCGGTGTCAGGGCCGCAACGCCGCCACGGCCGACGACGGAGGCTCATGAGAGTTCTCCCTTGGCATGCAGCATCCACGGATCGGCGCGATCGTCACAGCCCTCGAACCGGCGCGGATCGTCGAGAGCGGCGGTGACCCGGTCGAGCCCGATGGTCATCGAGCTCAGGTTGACGATGCCGGCGGTGCGCACGAAACGCGACGCGGCCGCTCCCCAGGAGTTCTGCAGCGACGACGGGAGGAACTCCCACTGGGCCGGGTCGGTGGCACAGTCGAAGGCGAACCTCGGTTCGGACCGGAGTCGCAGCAGCAGGGTCGGGATCCAGACACGGTCGCGGAAGCGGGCGAACTCCGGATCGGCGACTCGATAGAGCGCGGCGCCGTTGACGTGGTGCCACAGATCGGGCGAGAGCGACGGCCGGGTCTCCGGGTGGGGGACGCCGCCGATCATCCAGGCGTCGGGATGGGCTCCGACGAGTCGACCGATGCGTCGGGCGACCTCGTCACCGACCGGGTGGGTGTCGGGTTCGATGAACAGCACCCACTCCTCGGGATGTTCGGAACCCAGAGCGTCGAGCATCGTGAAGAACTGATGGTTGGGACCGGATTTCGACCCCCAGGGCGACCATGGCGCGCGTCCGTCGGCGTTGGGCAGGTGGCGGTCGAGTCGCTCGGGAAGATCGACCACGTGCCAGCACAACTCGTCGGCCGCCGGGTGGTCGAGTGGCCCACCGAGCGGACGGGTCGTCCACACGCACGAGGCCCGTAGCGTGGAACCGGTCACCACCTCGTGCCAACGCATGGCCACGTCGAGCGCGCCGTGGTCGGCCGACGGGACCCAGGTGAGCACCGGTCGGACCGTCGACGTCCCCGATCCGACCGGCGACGATCCGTGGAGCGTCGAGGTCATGTCCGCCCCTCGACCTGAGCGCTGCGGACCAGCAGCACCCGGGCCGAGCGCGTCATCCACGGGTTGTCCCCGGAACTCGAGCCACGGCGCAACAACGACCACAGCCATTCGACGTTCACACCCCGCGCGACCAACCCCCGACCGACCCGGCTGCGCGTCACCCGCTCCACCGACCAGCCCAGCACCTTCGCCACCCGACCGACCACGACCCGCACCGGTCGGGCGAGCGGCCGCGACAGCACGACGGTGGCCTGGAATCGGAGCATCGACCACCGACCGAGTGGTTCGAGCCGGCCGCATCGATCACCGGTCGAGGTGTCGATGATGAATTCCCCGAGTGGCTCGACGGTGGGGAACATCGCTGCACTGTGCTCGGGCACCACCATGGCCACGAGCGGGTAAGCGGCGAGCGGCACGCCGAGCTCGAACCCCCTCGCCCGCGCTCGCGCCCGGACACCGGCCGGCAGCGGGAGCACCATCGCCAGGGGGACCAGGAGAGCGACATCGTCGAGCCGCTCGGGCCCGACCGGAAGGACTCGGCGCAGGAGCGACCGATGGCCGTGCAGCACCTCTCCGGGGAAACCCTGCCGGAGCGACTCGGCCACCACCCAGGCCATGGTCGAGGCGAGGGAGGCCGAGACGACGTGACCGGAGTGCAACTCGAGCAGGACCGCATCGGTGCGGGCATCTCCGATCGCCGCGGCCAGCCCGGCGGCACGATCGATCCCTTCGTCGCCGAAGACGTACCGATCGACGAGGGAGTCGATCGGCGCGTCGACCCCGCTCGTGGCGATCGCGCCGATGGCGCGCGACAGGTCGGTCTCGGCCAGACACCCATCGGCAGTGGGGGCCTCGGACGTACCCCTCGTCGACGCCTCGAGCAGTTCCACGAGTCGCGACGGGGAATGCCAGTAGGGGGAGGTGAACCAGTCGACGAACGTTCGCCACTCGTCGCGGTCGACGTCCGCGTGCAGGGCCCGGACACCAACGAGGGTGATCTCGCCCCGTTGTCCGACCGGGTTGCGGCTCACCGACGGACTCGCTGCGCTCATCGGTCCATCTCGACCGTCGACGCCACCAGGAACGGCGAGGTACGGGCCACTCCGGTGGGGGTGGGACCGAGGCGCTCGCCGAGCACTCGCACCCGGCCGATCGAACGCCACCCGGCGAGGCTGGAGCCCGCCGGATCGGTGATCGTCGCCAGCACCGGGTAGGACCCGGCCGCCACCGACAGGTCGTGCACCGACAGGCTGAAGGCGGTGTCACCGCAGCCGAGATCGATCCGATGGGTCACCGTCACGAAGGGGTCGATCTCGCCCACGCTCACACCCACGGTGAGGTCGACCGAACGCGCCTCGTCCGACCCCAGCACGAAGTGCACCGTCAGCGTGCCCCCGCGGTCGATCTCGGCGGGCTCGGTGGTGAGATCCGTCCGGATCGACACGACATCGCCCGGGAGCGTGCGGGTCTCGTCCAGCGATTCCCGGTAGTGGGCTATGACCTCGGCCGACTCCCCATCGGCGCGTAGCCCACCCCCTTCGAGCCAGAGCGTTCGCCGACACATCGCCTGGACCTGTTCGAGTCCGTGCGAGACGAACAGCAGTGTCGCTCCTCCGTCCACGAGCTCGCGCATCCGCTGCATGCACTTGCGCTTGAAGTCGGCATCACCCACGGCGAGGGCCTCGTCCACGATGAGTATCGGTGCCTCCACGTGGGAGGCGAGAGCGAAACCGAGCCGCACGTTCATCCCCGACGAGTAGTGCTTCACGAGACGGTCGGCGGCGTCGGTCAGCCCGGCGAACTCGAGGATCTCGTCGGTGCGGGCGCGGATCTGCCGGTACGACAGACCCTGCATCCGGCCGTAGAGGACGACGTTCTCGCGACCGGTGAGCGCGCTCTGCACCGTGGCGCCGACATCCATGATCGCCCCGATCGCCCCAACGGTGCGGACCGAACCCGCGTACGGGTGGACGACTCCGGCGATCATCTTCAACAACGTCGACTTCCCCGACCCGTTTACCCCGACGATGCCCACCGACTCGCCGGGAGCGATGTCGAACGAGACGTCGTGCAGCACCCACCGCCACCCCTCGGCGTGGTCGCCCCGCCAGTGGGAGATCAGTCGCCGGCTCTCGTCGACCCCGAAGCGATGCCGCGCCGCGTCGACCCGGAACCGTTTCCAGAGGCGGTCGACCCGCACGGCCCCGGGCGTGAGGGCTCTAGGCGACATCGGCGAATCCCCGCTCGAGACGGCGGAACACGTACCAACCGACCATCAGGAGGATGAGGGCAGAGCCGAGACCGACAGCGAGCAGGTGCAGCTGGGGGGCCTGCTGGTAGACGAGGGCGCGGCGGAGTCCGTCGATGACCGGGGCCACGGGATTGATCGCCGACATCACGATCCGGCCCCTCGGGCTGAGCACGTCGATGCTGTAGGCGATCGGCGTGGCCAGCACGCCGATCTGGAGCGCGAGCGGAATGGCCTGCTGGAGGTCCCGGATCCACGGCATCAACGCACTGAGCAGCATCACCGGCGCGGCGATGACGATCATCTCCACGAGGATGAGCGGAGGAACCCACAGCACGGTCAGTCCCGGTGTCCGTCCATAGGCGACGAAGAAGAGGGGAAGGATGGCGCTGATGATGAGCATGTCGGCGACGGCGACACCGATGGCCGAGATCGGATAGACCTCCGATGGCACCCGGAAACGACGGATGAGCGAGAGATTCGAGATGATCGCACTCGCCCCGCTGCCGAGGCCGGCGGCGAAGAACTGCCAGGGGATGATGGCGGTCACCACGAACAGCGCGTAGGGGACACCGGCGGTGTCGACGACGGCGATCCGCCGGAACAGCGTCGTGAAGAGGACGAGATAGGCCAACGGACTGATGAACACCCACAGCGGTCCGAGCAGTGAGTGCTTGTAGCGGGTGCGCACCACTCGCTGGGTGAGCGCCTCGATCATTCCCCGATCGGCCCAGATCTCGGGGATCCGCCGCCGGAGGGGTTCGACTCCACGAACCCTGAGGTCCGACGGCGGCTGCTCGATCACGACTGATGACTGTAGTGAGTTCGATCGACCTCCCCGGATTCCCGCAGGTCGGGCTCCCGACTCCGACCCCGACTATCGTCCGGGTCCGAAAGCGAGGTGCGGGAGTGTCCGGATCAGTCGACACGGAGTCACCACCGTCCTGGGGCACGTCACTGCAGGGTTTCCTCCTCTCCAGGCACTTCGTCACCTTCTGGAGCGTCGTCTTCGCCGTCTTCTTCTTCGGATTCGCCACCAAGGGGACGTTCGATCCGGCGACGATCGGCGCCTACTTCCCCGGTCACTTCTTCAGCGCGCAGGCCGATGCCCTCCTCCAGGGCCGTCTGTGGGTGGAGAAATCGAACCTCCCGGGAGAGTGCTACTTCCGGGACGGCAACTGCTACGGCTACTACGGACTCCCTCCGAGCCTCGTGCGGATACCGCTCGTGCTCGTGTTGGGCGTGCAGGACTCGGAGCTGACGACGGTGTTCCTCGCCGTCGCCGCCGGGATCGCCGTCTGGGCCGCACTGGATCTGTGTCGCCGGGTGCTGAGCCGCGAGGACTCGATCGGCGATCGGGCGGCGGCCGGCTTCATGGCGGTCGCCGCCATCGTGCTCGGACCCGGGAGCGCGCTCATGCTCGCGTCCGACGCCTACGTGTACCAGGAGGCGATCCTGTGGTCGGTGGCGGGCCTGATGGTCGGCATCGACCTCTTCTGGCGGTGGTGGGTCGAGCGCCGCGACCGACAGTTCGTGGGTGCCGTCATCGCGCTCACCATCGCCGCCGCATCCCGACCCTCCACTGCGTTCGTGGGCATGGCGCTCGCCCTGGGACTGGTCGTGGCCCGGGCGATCAGGCGAAGGATCGGATGGCGGATGCTCGCCGGCGCCGCCGTGCTCGCGGTCGTTCCGGTGGTGGCCGTGATCGGGGTCTTCGCCCTGAAGTTCGGTACCTTCACGCCCCCGTACGACTCCTATGAAGGTCTGAACTTCCGGTTCATCCAGTACAACATGTCGAACAACGACGGGAAGTTCGGGAGTTCGGCGAAGTTCATCCCCACCTCGACGCTCGCCTACCTGCGGCCGGACACGTTGCAGATCGAGACCGAATGGCCGTTCATCCGTTACAAGTTCGGGCGACCCTACGGACAGGACCCCTTGGAACGGATCACCTACGTCCCACCCGCCAAGCGCGATTCGATGAACGTGGAACCGACGGTCAGCATCACCAACGTGATGCCGCTTCCGTTGGCGGCGACGATCGCCGCGGCAGTGGCGATCTTCCGGCGACGGAGACAGCGCCACGAATTGCTCATCCTCGCGGCCCTGGTCACGCCCCTCGTCCTCATGGCGACGATCCAGTCGATCGCCTCGCGCTATCTGGCCGACTTCTACCCGTTGCTCGCCGCAGGTACGGCATTCAGCGCGACGCTGCTGCCGCGCTTCCGCCGAGCGGGGTGGAACTCACGGGCAGTGGTGACACTCGGAGTGGCCGCCCTCACGGCGATCTCGATTCCGATCGTCCTCGCCCTGGCCGCGCAGTACAACTGGACGTACCGCTTCGGCATCCTCTGACTCCACCCGCTCGAGTCGGATCGGCGACCGAGGCCCTGCAGTAGTGTCCGACCGTCGGGCCGATGGGAGATGCAGGTGCACCAGCGATGAGGCGACTGACCGTGTGGTGGACGACCTCGGGTCTCGGCGGACCCTCCGATCGGGTGATGGAGCGACTCCCGCGGATCACGTTGTCGCTGCTCGGGTACTGCTTCGCGGTCGCGGTTCCCGCGGTGATCATGAGTGCGGCGTACTTCGGGAACCCGGTGAGCTGGATGATCAGTTGGCTGGTCCGGGAGGACTTCCTCTGTGACGCCCCGACCCAGGGCATCGGATCCCATTGCTTCGGCGACTTCTACGCCGTCCGTGCCGTCCTCCTCGAACCGTCGGCCTGGGACAACAGGATCGGTGGGATTCCCTACCTCCCCGTCGCCATGTGGCCCAACGTCCTCGCCCGCAAGCTGGAGATGCTCGGACTCGGTACCAGGGGATCGCTCGTCTTCTTCCTGGTGCTCGTGGTCACCGCCGTGCTGGTGCCGGCCATATGGGCGGCATGGAAACTGCGTCATCGCTTCCCGCCGGGGGTGGTGTTCGCCCTCGCCGGGGGGATGACCCTGCCGGTCTTCTCCATCTTCGATCGGGCGAACGTGACGGGCTTCGTGGTCCCACTCATCCTCGCCTTCATCGTCACCCTGCGTCGCGGGCCGGCCTGGGTCGCCCCGGTGGCGCTGATCGGCATCGTGATGATCCGACCGCAGTTCCTCGCTCTCGGGGCACTGCTCCTCGTCGTCGGCCGATGGCGGCACCTCCTGTACGCCATCGAAGGCGCGGTGGTCGTCC
>VERC01000088.1 GCA_018882825.1 Acidimicrobiia bacterium
AATGGGCACCGACCTCGCTAGCCCTGCGGTTACCCACTTTGTGAGTATTCTATCATCGTCGACCTGCCGGAAATGAATTGCTCGACGAGTCCGTTAACCGCGGAGCGGAGTTCGTCGCAAGTTCGCCATCGCCGACGTTTCGGGACGTTCCTCTGCAACCTCGAGTGGAACCATTCCATTGCCTCATCGTCATCGGCTGACGGGACGCGCTCCCTCGAGCGTTGGAGCCCGACGGCACCCTCATTGGTCGATCGACGCTCATGGGACGCGATCACCGACGTGGCCGTGTTCCGGCTCCTCGAGGGAGACGGCTCGGGGACCGTCGGTCGCTGAACGCTCCTTCGCCGCCGGACCGGCTGATGTACCATCAGTACAGCCAGCGCCGGTGAGGGTCCGGCAACCCGGACCGGGCCTGGCACCGACGCATCGCCTCGACGACGCCCGACCGACGAAGTCCCATCCCTGAGCCGAGAGCAGCCGGCAGCTCGGTGGCGAACCTGAAGAAGGTGTCGGCGCTGTCGTCACCGTCCGGATCCGACCGGAGGAGGAAGTTACCGATGGCAACTGGCACGTCTCCAGCGGGTACGGCACTCGCAGCCAAGCCGACGATGGGCAGAGTGATCCTGCGGCGTTCGGCGATCACGCTCGTCGTGATGTTGTTGATCCTCGTGCCGTCCGTGGTGCTCTTCGTGATCACCAAGCAGCCGTCGGCGACCTACGCGTCGATGGGCAGCCTCATCGGGATCTTCGCCCTGCTCGCCGGGGGTAGGCGGATCGGGGTCATCACCGCCATCGTCGTCTCGCTGCTCGCTCCGATCTCGATCGTCGCCGGGCTCTCGCCCGTCACCGGCGCCGCGCTCATGGCGATCATGACCCTCACTGTCGGTCGACTTTCGATCTTCGGCCTTCATCGCGCAACGATGCTCGTTCCCATCTTCCTGACCTGGACGATCCTGTCGCCGATGCCGTGGCTACCCGCAAGTCTCGTCGCCGAGGTGCAGGCGAAACTGATGGCGTCGAACCTGTCGTTGACCGACGTCATCGCCCAGGCCCAAGCCGGATCAGGAACGTCGTCGGCGACCACCGCCAAGGTGGCCACGGCGCTCGTCGACATGCGCATGGACTCGACCTACCTGGTGTGGGTCGCCCTCTTCTTCTTCGTCGGTGCGATCATTCCGGTGCTCGTGCTTCCTCTCGTGACGCGCAAGATGCAGATGCCGAAGCCGACGCCTCATCCGCGCAGCGAGGCGGTGCCCTACACCGTCATCATCACGCTGCTCACTGCCGGCGCCGTGTACTTCTTTCTCGAGCATCCGAAGCTCGTTGCCGGCTCGTTCCTGATCGCAACGATCCTCGTGTTGACTCAGGTGGGAAACGAGATCGAATGGAAGATCACCATCGAGCGCGTGCTCGGGACATTCGGAGGCGTCCTGCTGTTGATGGCCATAACGAACATCGTCGGCGGCGCGTCGTACGTGTCGGTGTTGGATATCCCGATGCCCATGACCTATTACGCGATCGGCATCGTGTTCGGTGCGGTGGCGATCATCGCGAAGTTCAGCCCCCGCCAGTGGATCTACTACATCCTGGTGACGCCCACGGCTGCGCTCCTGAACGCGTTCACGACCGGTCAGGCGACCCGGTTCGGTGATCAGCGTCTCGTCGACAATCTCGTCGGTGCCGTTCTGGTCGTCGCGGCGACGGTGGTGACCCTTGTCGCGGGCCGGATCATGAAAGGACGCATGACGATCGCTCCGGCACTCGGCGGTCCGGATGCGTCTCCGGCCTGAGGGGCGGTGGCGCCCGATGGGTCAGTCGGAGCCGAACAGCAGTCGAAACAGAGCCGTCGTCGTCACGTTGTCCCAATCTTCCACCAGGGCGGGGTCGCCGTGCGCTTCGACGAGGTAGCGGCCGTTCCAGAGGCCTTCGAGCCAGAGGGCCACGGCCTCGGGTGCGATGTCGACCGACTGGAGCGCCCAGCCTCGTGACGTGGCGAACCGCACCAACTCGACGAGTCCCTCGTTCGCCTGATCGCTCGACTTGAGGACCTCGGCCCGCAGCTCGGGCCGCGACACAGACGAACCCAGGACCTCGAGGCGCACGGCCCGGCGGCGGCTGGCCTCCTCGGAGGAGAACGACACGACCCAGAGGCGGATGATCTCGGCGAACTGGTCGGCCGAAGTACATGCCTCGACCTTCCGCATGACCTCGTCGAGTCCGATGTTCCGCGTGCGCCGGTACCGCTCGGCCTGCGCCGCTGCGATCAGGCCGTCCCGACTTCCGAAGAAGTGGTAGAGCGACGGCTTCGCGACCTCGGCGGCCGCTGCGATCTCGTCGACGCGCAGGCCGGCCTCGCCACGTTCCTCGATCACTGCGATCGCAGCCTCGAGCATGCGGTCCCGACTGTTCACCACGCCTCCAGTCCACGTGCGCCCCAAAGAGTGACAGATGCGCGGTGACGAGAGGTGTACTATACTATCGGTATAGTCTGCGTGCTACCGCGTAGGAACACGCGCCCCGATCGCGGGTCGCATGACGGAGATGGAGTGCTCATGGCCGAGACAGGAACCCTCATCGTGAAGGCGGCGGTCGTGATCACGATCGACGACGACGACCGCCGGGCCGAGGCGATCGCCATCGACAAGGCGACCGGACGCATCCTCGCCGTCGGCACTCTCGCCGAGTGCCAGGCCGCTGCGCCTGACGCCGAGATCGACGATCGCGGATCGCACGTCGTGCTCCCCGGATTCGTCGATGCCCACAATCACCCGTTCATGTCGGGGATCACGACGATGAAGCCGGCCCACTGGATCGCCCCGTACGTGGGTTTCCCCACCTGGGACGATGTGACGGCGTACTTCACCAAGGTGCAGGCCTCCGAGCCGAAGGGTGTGCCCCTCGTCTTCTCCGGTCTCGATCGCATGCTTCAGGGTGCACCGATCCCCACCAACGACGTGCTCGACCAGTACTTCCCCGATCGACCGATCTGCATCGTCGACAACTCGGGTCACGTCATCTACTTCAACTCAGCCGTGATCGAGATGAATGGCTGGACCGATGGCCCCCCGGCGGATCCGACCGGGGCCAGCTTCGGCCGCACGGCCGACGGCAAGTCCAACGGACTGGCTCACGAGGTGCCGGCGATGATCGCCGCATGTGGGCCGATCCTGTCGAAGGTGATGACCCATCCGCTCCACCAGGCGGCCGAATGGCTTGCGCTCATGAGTCGCAACGGGGTCACGATGACTTCGGACCACACGTTCGACCCCTCGTACCTCAAGGGCTACGACGCCCTCACGTCATTCCCTGACGCGCCAATCCGCATCGCTCTCTACCAGATGTCGACCACGGCCGACGCCGCAGAGAAGATCACCACCAGCAACCCCGACATGCTCTGGAAGCAGGGCATCAAGCTGTGGGCCGACGGTTCGCCATGGGTCGGCTCCGCAGCCATCTCCTTCCCCTACGTCGACTCCGAGACGGTGCGCACAGCACAGATCCCGATCGGTCCGCTCGGCGAGAAGAACATGAACTACACCCGAGCCGAGCTCGACGCCGCGGCCGACACCTACGCACCGACGGGCTGGCAGTTCGCCTTCCACTGCAATGGAGACGTCGGCCTCGACATCGTGCTCGACTGCTACGAGCGCGCCTTGCGGAAGTACGACCTGCTCGGTACGGATCATCGGTGGCGCGTGGAGCACTGCGGTGCTGCGCGAGGTGACCAGTTCGAGCGTGCCCACTCGCTCGGAGTCACGATCTCGCTCGGCGTGTTCCAGTTCATCTACTGGGGTGATCTGCTCGACGGCGAATTGTTCGAATCGGCGATCGGATCTCAGTGGGTGCGCGTCGCCGACGCGTGGAAGGCCGACGTGGGCGTCAGCTTCCACAACGACGGTTCGGTGTCACCCCCCGTGCCCATGCGCAACCTCCAGGCTGCCGTCACCCGCACGACGGCGTCGGGGAAGGTGCACGGTGCCAACCAGGCTGTCACCCTCGACCAGGCGCTGCGGGCCCACACCATCAACGGCGCCCGCCAGCTCGGTCGCGACGCCGACGTCGGGTCGATCGAGGTGGGAAAGCTCGCCGACCTCGTCGAGCTGAGCCACGATCCGTTCTCCGTGGATCCCCACGACCTCGAGAAGAAGTGCAAGGTCGAGGGCACGTGGATAGCGGGTCGCAAGGTCGACCTGAAGGCGTTCAGCGCCGAGGTGGAGAAGGCCGATCCCACTCACTTCCATCATCTGGCCACGGTCAATCACCATCCCTGCTGCTGACCGAGTCGACCGGGCCGACCCACACCCGCAACGAGGACGAGCGATGACCGAGACCACCGGCTCCCGCGCTGCGAGCACCTCGACCTCGCCGTCGGTGCTCGAGGTGTCGGCCATCGCCGTACCCTTCGTCGGTCTGATCGCCGGTATCGAGGGGGCGGCGACCAACATCAGTTCCACGGCACTCGTCAGCGCCAGTCGGGCTCTGCACATGTCCGGGGGGACCCAGGCCCTTGCCGCCAGCGTGTTGACATTGGCGATCGCCGCGACGGTGATCTCGACCGGTCTCATCGCCGACCGTATGGGACGACGCGAGATGTTGATCATTTCGCTCGTCGTGTCGTGTGTGGGGCAGTTGATCGTCGCCGTGTCACCGGTGGCTGCGGTCTACCTCATCGGCCTGGCTGTGACGGGTCTCGGCATGGGTGCGATGTACGGTGCCGCCTTCGGCTTCCTCGCGGCGATCGTCCCGCGGGAGAAGTTCGCCAGTGCCATGGGTGTCTTCACCGCGAGCTTCATGGTCAGCACGATCGTGTTCACGTTCGCAGGCGGCGTGATGGTCAGTATCGACTGGCGTCTGGCGTTCCTGCTGCTGCCCGTGGTGCTGCTCGTGTGTGCCTTGGCAGTGCGCTTCGTCCTGCCGGAGATCGAGAAGTTGCGGGGCGGGGCCCTCGACCTGCTGGGCCAGGCGCTGCTGGCGCTCGGTGTCATGGCGTTCCTCTACGGCTGCAGCCAGCTCGCCAACAGCCTGACCAGCGTGAAGACCATCGCGCCGATCGTCGGCGGTGTCCTGTTGCTCATCGGATTCTTCGTTCGGGAGGCGAAGTCGGAGCACCGATTCTTCCCGGTGTCGATGTTCCGGTCGCCGGTGTTCCTCGCCGCAGTGTGCGCCGGGTTCGTCTACAACTTCGGTACTGCCGTGGCCTTCCTGCAGATCACGAACCTGTGGCAGTACGTCACCGGCCTGAAGCCGTCCGAAGTGTCGGTGTGGCAGTTACCGCTGTTGCTGTCGGGTGTGATCGCCGGCATCCTCACCGGCCGGTTGATCGGCAAGCGGATCACCAATCGGGTGGCGATCCTCGGTGGCGCCGTCATGCTGCTGAGCGGCGCCGTGCTGGTCGCGCTCGTCCATTCCTCGCACAGCCTCCTTGCCTTCCTCCCCGGTCTCCTCCTGATCGGTGCCGGCGTGATCGTGGCCTCGGTGCCCTACGGATCGCTGATCCTGCGCGAAGCACCGGCGAAGTACCTCGGACCAGTCACCAGTTCGCGAACGACGATCGGACAGATCTTCTACACCCTCGGTTTCGCGATCTCGATGGTCATGGTCGATCGCCTCACCGACATCGGCGTCATTGCGCAACTCAAGGCCGACGGTGTCTCACCGACGAACTACGGCGCCGGACTCGACGCACTGAACGTCTATGTGTCGACAGGCCAGAAGCCGACCTCGACGGTCGGTCAGCAAGCGCTGCAGGGTGCGGCCGCTTCCTACGGCCATGCGTTCTCGATCACGATCGTCAGCGCCGGCGTGATCGCGGCGCTCGTCGCCGGAGCCGCCTTCCTCCTCCTCGGCAAGGGTCGCGACGTCGCCCCGGCAGCCGCGCCGGGTCCGACCACCGCGCCGGACCCGACACCTGCATCATCGGCGGTCTGATCACCACACCGACAACCGCCCGGGGCGAACCGTGATCACCGTGCGCGGCGTCGGTCGGCCAGGTTCCGACCGTCGATTCGACCGGGACGATGCCTGCCCGTGGCTCCGGGTCACCGGCGATGGCGACCCTCGGGCAGTATGACCGAGTGCGCGTCGTGACATGGAACCTCCAAGGCAGGATCGGCGACTGGGAACGACGTCACGGGGCGATCGAGACCGTTCTCGCCGATGCGGATGCCGACGTCGTCATGCTCCAGGAGTCATGGGTGCAGCCCGACGGCGCGACGCAGGCCCACTTGCTGGCCGATCGTCTCGCACTGCATGCGACCACGGCGGCCGCCCTGGCCGGGTTCGATCGCTACCCGCAGGCCCCCTACTGGGTGGTCAACGCCGTCCTGACGCGCTGGCCATCGACCGTCCTGCGAGCCGTGCCGCTGGTCGACGAGGACGGCTCGCCCACCTGGCGTCATGTGCTGATCGTGGAGGTGGAGCGTCCCGATGCCGAAGGTGGCGGCTTCCTCGCCGCCGGCACGCATCTGGAACATGGACTCGATCGATCCCCCACTCGTTCGGCGCAGATGGAGCACCTCATCCGCGAGGTCTCTGCGACGATCGGACCGGCCGACTCGTGGCGCGAGCGATCTCCGGCCATCGTGGCCGGCGACTTCAATGCCGTGCCATGGTCCGACGAGATCCGTCGGGCCACCGGTGCCGCCACCACCTATGTGCCCGGGTTCGGACTGGTCGACGCGTGGGAGGCATGCGGCAACACCGAACGCGGCGACACGTGGTCGTCGCACAATCCCCTCGTCCCCCGGCGAGCGATCAGTCCGAACCGACGACTGGACTACATCACCACCACGTTCCCCCGACGCCGAGGCCGAGGCTCATTCAGTTCGTGCGAACTGCTGGCCATCGAACCGGTCGACGGCGTCCAGCCCTCGGATCACTACGCCGTCCTCGCCGAGGTGGAACTGTGATCGACGTTCCGGTCGTCCCGATCGCTAGGGCGAACGAGACAATCGGGATCATCGGGGTGATTCGACGGTTCAGTCCTCGCCGTCGTGGACAGTTCAGATCCAACGGCGCCGGCGGAAGATCCAGATCTGGAACGCCGTCACGGCGATGATCCCGGAAATCAAGAGGACGTAGCTTCCCTGCCAGTGCAACTCAGGCATCCACTCGAAGTTCATGCCGTAGAGGCCGACGAGGAACGTAGGAACCAGCATGATCGAGGCGATGGCACCCATGAAGCGACCGGACGTCAATTCATCGTGGTCTCTCAGGAATCCCACCCGCTCCGAACAGTGACGCAGACGCTCAAGCTGTTCATCCTGCAGAACGCGTACCCGTCGTGCCCTCAACCAAGTGTCGAGTAGGTGGATTTCGGTGTTGCGCCCGAACAGTTCATCGACCGATCCGTCCGGACGTGAACGTCGAAGATCGATCTCGTCGCGCATGACGCGTCCGAGGATGTCCTCCATCTGGTCGACGACCGACCCGATACTGATGATCTCGGAGCGGACATCGACGAGTCGATTCAGGATCTTGGGCATTTGATCCTTGAGCACACGACTCAGATTGCGCGAGTCACTCATGATGTCGATCTCCTGATCGATCGAGATGACGAGATCACCGGTCTCGTCAAGGAACCGTTCGAGCTCGCTCACCACGACGGTCATCATGCGCCCCAGAACGTCACCCATCGAGGGAACTGATCCACTTTGCGATCTCGCGCGCTCTACACGCTCAAGGAACCGATCCGTCAGTGGTGTGGCATCCGAGAATCGAACGATCGACCACATGCGGTCGAAGGTGAGTACGAAGGTGAATTCCATGAATTCGGGGCGAAGATCGGTCGCTGAGGTTGGGAGATGGAACTGCCCAAAGACGTACCTGTCATGATGGGTCTCGAGGCGCGGGAAGACGTGGGCCAGATCGGGTCGTGGAGACGCGAAGTGCATTCTCACGATGTCGTGGACACCGTCCCCAAGTTCAGCATCGAGGTTCGACACGAGCGCCGTTGCTCTCTCTACGGTGGGATTGACGAGGTTCGACCATTGGTTCGGCAAGGGAACTCCTCGATCGTTCAACTCGGTTGGTGTGAGGGGAACATCTGGTAAGTGCTGCCGGACTTCACCCTTATGACTGCATCGAAGCGATCGAGATACCAGCCGATGCGCCGGACCGATTCCTTGTCGGAACCGATTCGGCCAGCGATGTCGACCTGGCGAATCCCGGGGTCGTCTGAGATCGCCCCGAGAATGCGGGCACGCAAGGCGAGACCGTTGTCCATCGTGTCGATCGTCGGACCGAGCACTCGAACCCGCAAGGAGTCGGAACCCACGGCTGTGCGCAGACGCTTCACGATGTCATCACGGCCGTCGCCCATGACCGCGCCATCGAGTTCGCCTAGCACTTCCCGGGCGTCGTGGAGCGAGTCCTCGTCCATGTCGGGGAGTAGTTCGATGATTTCGTCGATCATCATGTCGATGCGTTCACGGTCGGCGGTCTCCACCGCGACGCGCGCGTCGCCTTCCATCATGAGCAGCAAGGTTCGGTGCCGATCGCGGCGGCGCTCCAGGGCGACGTCGACGGCGAAATCATCATCGGCGGTATCGATCGGACCGAGCTCGACAGCCTCTTCTCGGC
>VERC01000089.1 GCA_018882825.1 Acidimicrobiia bacterium
GTCTGCACGTGCACCGGCACATGGACCGCAGTGAGCAACTCGTGCACGCCCTGGATGGAGAACCCCATCATCTCCCCGCCCACATGATCGGGGTGGTAGTGGGTGGCCAAGGCACCGGTGAGTCGCATGCCGTCGGCGGCGAGCACGTCGAGGATCCCGGCGATGTCGTAGGCCGGATCGATTACCACCGCCTCCCCCGTCTCACGGTCACCCACGAGGTAGACGAAGTTGACCATCTGACGGGCCAGCGGATCGGACTGGGCGATGTCGCGTCCGGCCAACAACTGACGGAAGTACAGACGGTCGGGGGCGACGCTCGAGGCGGGTTCTGACATCTGACCATTCTCGCCGTTCGACGGCAGACTTGGCACGTGGACGAGGGGCGACGACCGTCGATGGTGCCTGCGGGCGGACTGCTGCCCGATGTGCTGCCCACCGACCGACTGGGCCCCACCGGGATGCCCGTCCCCGCCGTGCGCGAACCACTGCGCCGTCTGCACGATCGCCGCAACGCGGTGAACGTCGCCGTGACGTGGATCGAACCGACGGTGGTGCTGGGCCTCGTGTGCCGGGCGACTCCGCGACTCCCCCTGGCGATGGCACTGGCGGTGTGGGCGCTCGCCTTCGTGTGGCAGGGCCGCACCTTCGCCCGGCTGTCGATCCTCGGACACGAGGCGGCTCATCGATTGCTGTTCTCGAATCGTCGGGCCAACGACTGGGTGGGCGCGTGGTTGTGCGACTACCCGGCCTTCGTGCCGTTCGAGGCCTACCGCCGCCAGCACATGGCCCACCACCGCGACGAACTCGGCCCCGACGAACCCGATCTCAACCTCTACCTCGGGTATCCCTCGGGCCGGAGTTCGTTGCTGCGCAAGTTGCGGCGCGATGCGACCGGGGTGTCGGGCTGGAAGAACCTGCGGCCGTTGTTCCTCGCCCTCGGTCGCCCGAGTGCACGACAGTTCGCGCTGCGCATCATCGCCGTGCAGGCCGTGCTGTTCCTCGCGATGGGCACGGCCTCCGGTCGATGGTGGTTGTGGCCGGCGCTGTGGTTGGCGCCGTGGCTCACCGTCTGGCGCGTGTTCAACCGGCTGCGCGGCATCGCCGAACACGGGGGCATGGAGCACTCGGCCGACCGTCGCCGCACCACCCATGTCGTGCGTCAGACCTGGTTGGCCCGCACCTTCATCGTGCCGTTCAACACCGGCTGGCACCTCGCCCACCACACCGACATGGGTGTGCCGTTCCAGAACCTGCCGGCACTGCATCGCGAACTGGTCGAATCAGGTTGGGTCACCGACGGGATCGAGTACCGCAACTACACGGCCCTGTGGAAGGCTCTCGCCGCTGAACGGCCGATGGAGGGACGACGATGACGAACGCCGCCAAGATCCATGATCCGCGCACCGAGATGTTCGAGGGCTTCACCCTCGACGTCGACGATCCGTTCGCCGCCTTCGCCGAACTGCGCCGTGAGAACCCGGTGGCGTGGAACGCCAACGGCGGCTTCTGGGTCATGAGCCGACACGCCGAGTGCATGCACGTCTCCACCAAGGTCGACACGTTCTGCTCGGCCAAGGGGATCCTGACTTTCGAGATCGGCGCCGACTACACGACGCCGCCGACGATGATGCACACCGATCCGCCGGACCACACCCGCTACCGCTCGTTGGTCCAGCCCGCCTTCGGCAGGCGTGTCACCCGCACGCTCGACGAGTCCGTGCGAGCGGCCGCGGCTGCGTTGGTCGACGCGCTCCCCATCGACACCGCCATCGACATCGTGCCGCCCCTGGCCGTTCCGCTTCCCGTGCAGGTGATCGCCCAGTTGCTGGGCCTTCCCGAATCGGACTGGGACCGCGTGTGGGACTGGTCGGAGGCGTCGATCCCCGGCACCGAGATCCACAGCGATCCCGAGCGCGCCGCTCGACTGCACGCCGAGATGATGGCCACGCTCATGAAACTGGTGTCCGACGCTCGCACGTCGCCGAAGGAGGACGTCATCTCGATGCTGGCCTCGGTCGAGGTCGACGGCGATCGGCTCACCGACGACGAGTTGGCCATGTTCCTCAACCAGTTGCTGGTGGCCGGCAACGAGACCACCCGCAACACCATCAGCGGTGGACTCGTGGCCCTGTCGCAGAACCCCGAACAGTGGGACCGCCTCGTCGCCGACCGCTCGCTGGTCGACAGCGCGGTCGAGGAGATCCTCCGGTGGACGACGGCGGTCATCTACTTCATGCGCACCGCGTCGGTCGACACCGAGCTGGCCGGCGTGGCGATCGAGGCCGGTGACCCGATCGTGATGGTCTACGCGTCGGCCAATCGCGATGACGACGAGTTCGGCCCCACGGCGGGCTCATTCGACGTCGGTCGGACTCCGAACCATCACATGGCCTTCGGTTTCGGCGCCCACTTCTGCCTCGGCGCGGCAGTCGCCCGACTCGAGGTCGCCGCCGTGCTCGACGCCCTTCTCGACCGCGGCGTCACCCGCCTCGAGCCGGCCGGTCCGGTCACCTACTCACCGAGCAATGTGATCGCCGGCGTGGTCAGCGCACCGATGATCCTGCACACCGCGTAGTCGACAACACCCGACGACGGGCCGATGTGCGGCGCGCCCGATCATGCTCGAGGGATCGCAGAGCAAAGTCGGCAGCGGAGTCGAACCAGAGTTCAGGCATCGGCGGTGCGACCTCGGCGGGTGCGCGTGACGAGTCGGCTCGGATCGGCCCTGTTGGCCATGATCGATGCGACCAGTTCGTCGTTCGCGAGGAGCTTCGCTTCAAGCTCGCTGAGCACCACTGCCGGGGTGAACACCAATGTGCCGTCGGGTTCCTCGGTGACCAGGTAGCGCGTGTGTTCCTGACGGCCGATCCGGCCCAGGCTCACCCGCCTCTGGTCATCGAGTTCCACGAGGAATTCCGACGCGTCCGTGCTCTAGCGCTTCTGCCCCATTGGGGCAGTTGGGTCAAACGGCCCCGACCGAGCGATCAGCCCCGACGCCAGGCCTCCTCGGCCCGGCGGGCCACCTCGCGCAGGGGTAGGCCGAGCGCCCGAGCTGCCCGAGCCACGTCGTCGTGCTCGGCCTTCACCCGGTCAGCGGCCGCCTTCACCCGCACGGTGTGGCCCTCGACCATCACCTCACCGATCTCGCGGGCCTGCGGCCACCGCTCGAGTGCCGCGCCGCGCACGCCCATCGTCCCGGTCTCCCGCACCAGGAGGGCCCGCAGCGAGGGCGCCAGCGACGGATCGCACAACACCGAAACGGTGAACGCGGGTCGCCCCTTCTTCATGACGATGGGTACGAGCCACGCATCGTGGGCACCGGCGGCGAGCAGTTCCTCGACGACGTGGGCGAGTGTCTCGCCGGTGACGTCGTCGACGTTGGTCTCCAAGAGCGTCACCGACTGCCCGGCGACGTCGGGGGCGGTACGTGTGCCGATCACGACGCGGGTGAGGTTCGGACGATCCCCGAGGTCGGCAGTGCCGGCGCCGTAGCCCGCGGACGTGATCGTCATCGCCGGCATCGGTCCCCACTGCACGACGTTGGCGGCCAGCAGCGCGGCGCCGGTCGGCGTGGTGAGTTCGCGGGCGATGTCGAGTCCGTAGGTCGGCGCGCCGTGCAGCAGCGCCACCACCGCCGGCACCGGCACCGGCAGTACGCCGTGCACAGCGCGCACCGTGCCGATCCCGTCGGCCACTGGCGACGACGCGACCTCGTCGACACCGAGCAGTTCGAGGGCGATGCTCGTACCGACGATGTCGACGATGGCATCGAGGGCACCGACCTCGTGGAGGTGCACCGAACCGGCCGGCGTGTCGTGCAGTCGTCCCTCGGCCTCCGCCAGGGCGCGAATGGTGGCGAGGGCGCGACGTTCCACCCGTTCGGGCAACTTCGCCGAAGCCACGATGCCGGCAACGACGGCCGCCGAACGCGCCGGCGCATCGTCATCGGCGTGCACGTGCACCTTCGTGCCGGCGATGCCCGAACGCAGGACAGTCTCCGTCTCCAGCGACCACCCGTCGATGGGCAGTCGCCGCAACATGGCGCGCACCTCGTCGACGTCGGCCCCCGCGTCGATGAGCGCTCCGAGCGCCATGTCACCGGCGATCCCGGAGAAGCAGTGGAACCACGCCACGGTCGAACCGATCGGTTCCGATGATGCGGGAACGGTCACACCCTCCCAGGCGACAGGACCCGAGAGCATCGGGTCGTGGTGCTGGTCGGCGTGTGAATGATCGTGCGAGTGATCATGCGCATGGCCATGGCCTTCGTCATGCACGGCTGCGCTCCCCGGCAACGACGTTGACCATGCGCAGCACAGCGATCGCGGCACCGAACCCGTTGTCGATTCCCACCACCGTCAAGCCCGACGCGCACGACGCGAGCATGCCCAGCAGTGCAGTGACACCGGCGAGCCCCGACCCGTAGCCCACCGAGGTGGGCACCGCCACCACCGGCACCGCCACCAACCCACCGACGACGCTGGCCAGCGCGCCCTCCATCCCCGCCACGACGACCACGGCATCGACGTCCATGAGCTCCTCGGCCGCGTCGAGGATCCGGTGCAGACCGGCCACACCGACGTCGGTGATGCGCAACGGCACCAGACCGTGCGCAACGAGCGTCGCCGCGCACTCGTCGGCCACGGGGAGGTCAGCGGTACCGGCCGTCACCACGGCGATCCGCTCGGAGCGGACCGGGGCCGGGCGCCACACGATGGTGTGCAGTCGGTCGACCGATCCACCGCCGGCCTCGATCACGTCGCCGCCGGGATTGGCGGCCACCGCCGCCGCCACCTGCTCGGCGTCGGCCCGTGACAGCAACACGGGCGAGGATCCCGGCTGAGCCAGCAGTTCGGCGACGATCGCCGCGCACTGCTCGGGTGCCTTGCCCGGCCCATAGACCGTCTCGGCCATGCCCTGACGCAACGCCCGATGATGATCGACACGGGCGTAGCCGAGATCGGCGAAGGGAAGCCGACGGAGACGGGCGACCGCCTCATCGGGTCCCACGGCTCCCGACCGCACGGACTCGAGCAACTCCCTCAGGGCGTCGGCATCCATTGCCCTATCCTCGCCCATCGTGACTCCGCCCGCCGCACGACCTGCATCTGCTCCAGCGATCGACTGGTCGGCGCGGTCGATCGCCTTCCTCGGTCCGGTGGGCACCTTCTCCGAACAGGCACTGCTGGGTCAGGCCGACCTCGCACAGGCGACGCTGCGGGCCCTCGACACGTTCGCCGACGTCCTGCTCGCCGCCGAGGACGGAGAGGTCGACTACGCGTTCGTGGCCATCGAGAACGCCATCGAGGGCACGGTCAACATCACTCAGGATGCACTGGCCTTCGACACCGACCTGCTCGTCCAGCGCGAGGTCGTGCTGCCGGTGCACCTCGACCTGATGGCCCGTCCCGGGGTGGAACTGTCCGACATCACCCACGTCTACTCGTTCCCCCACGCGCTGGCCCAGTGTCGAAAGTGGATGGCCACCAACCTCCCCGGCGCCGTTCCCGAGCCGTCGAACTCGACTGCCGACGCAGCGCGCATGCTGGCCGGCGCCACCGACGAGCATCTCGTGCACGGCGCGGCGATCGCACCGGGTCATGCCGCCGAGGTCTACGGACTGCACGTGCTCGCCCGCGCCATCGAGGATCATGACGACAACGCCACCCGATTCGTGCTTGTGGCGCCCAAGACGATTCCGGCGCCGACCGGTCACGACAAGACGTCGATCGTGGTGTTCCAGCGCGCCGACGAACCCGGTTCGTTGCTGTCGATCCTGCAGGAGTTCGCGGCGCGCAACATCAACCTCACGAAACTCGAGTCACGCCCGACGCGTCGTGGTCTCGGCGACTACTGCTTCGTGATCGACCTGGAGGGCCACATCGCCGACGAGGTGGTGGCCGACGCGCTGCGTTCGCTCAAGTCGAAGCACGCCGAGGTGAAGTTCATGGGCTCGTACCCCGCAGCGGGTTCGGCCGAACACGAGGTGCGCCAGGAGGTGGCCGACGCCCAGCGTCGGGCCGACGACTGGATCGCCGAGCTGCGAGCCCGAGTCGTCTGACCGCCGAATCTCCTTGGCCACCGCATCGCTAGTGTTGGCGACGGAAGGGTGGCAGAGCGGACGATTGCAACGGTCTTGAAAACCGTCGAGGTGAGAGCCTCCGGGGGTTCGAATCCCCCTCCTTCCGCCATGTTCGCTTCGGCCTCGAGCCGGAGATCATTCAGTGAGCAGTCCCATCGGCATTCAATCGCTCGAGCAATCTTCGCACCGCGGCTCTGAGTGGTTGAAGCTCATGCTCCACGACGTCCGCCACAATGGAATGGTCCGTGTCGAAGTATCGGTGCGCGAGCTGATCGCGCATTCGCGCGATCAGCTCTCCACGGGATCCCTCCTTCCAGAGCCAGCACCGAGGCGTCGATGTCCTTCACCGCCTCGCCGATCTCGACAAGGTGGACACGGAACACGTCGTAGATGGGTCCGTCGTCGAGTCCGCCTCGAGCCAGATGTCCCTCGAGCGCCTCAATCGCACCGATCACGTCGGCGAGCCGGTCGATGTCGTGGCGGCTCACAATTCGATGGCCTCGGCCTGTGCTTGGCTTCTCAGCCGAGCACGAAGTCGAGGAATGCTCCCAACGTCTACCTTCACGCCGAGCAGATGCTCCAGTTCAGCGCCGACAGCGAGGATCTCGAATGGCCGGGCCTCGGGCTCGAATTCGACAAGAAGATCGACGTCACTGTTCGGAGTCTCATCACCACGGGCCACCGATCCGAAGAGGAACACCGAGCGTCCTTGATGCTCCGCGACGATGCGCCGAATCTCCGAGCGGTGGTCATCGACGAGGCCACGCAGAGGCCTGATCGAGACATCGGACATCGCTCGATGCTACGAGCCGAATGGTGCCTGATGGCAGTGGAATGAATCATCGGGCCGCACTTGCCAGTCCCATGGTGACAGTGTCGAGCGATGACCGCGGGGTCGCTCTCGCCGGCCGGCGACTTTCCGGCCTCGGATGAGGTCCTCTTCCGCCATTAGAGCGCTCATGATTTGCTCGCTAGGGTTCGAGGCACCTTGGAGAGGTGCCAGAGTCAGGCCGATCGGGCCTCCCTGCTAAGGAGGTGACGGGTAACACCGTCCGTGGGTTCGAATCCCACCCTCTCCGCTCGGGTGACGGGTCCTGCTCCGCAGGACCCGTCACCCTTTCCGGGCTTCGGGCCCGGGGGCCCCGGCCACTAGCGTCGGGCTTCCGCACCCAGCCGTGCGCACAGCCCCATCGGTTCGCCCCGACGTCCCCGCCCCAGGAACGGTCATGCCCAACCACACCATCATCTACACGCTCACCGACGAGGCCCCGGCGCTGGCGACGAGTTCGCTGCTGCCGATCGTCAACGCCTTCACCAAGACCGCCGGTGTCGGGGTCGAGCTGCGCGACATCTCGCTGGCCGGTCGTGTGCTGGCCACGTTCCCCGAGGCCCTCGATCCGGAGCAGCGGGTCAGCGACGACCTCGCCGAACTGGGTGAACTCGTCACCCGCCCCGAGGCCAACGTCATCAAGCTGCCCAACATCTCCGCCTCGATCCCCCAGTTGAAGGCGACCATCGAGGAGCTGCAGGCCAAGGGCTTCGCCGTGCCCGACTATCCGGACGAGCCGACCACGGCCGCCGAGCGCGACATCAAGGAGCGCTACGACCGGGTCAAGGGTTCGGCCGTGAACCCGGTACTGCGCGAGGGCAACTCCGATCGTCGAGCGCCGCTGTCGGTGAAGAACTACGCCAAGTCGCACCCCCATTCGATGGGTGAGTGGTCGCCCGAGTCGAAGACCCACGTGTCGACGATGGGCGCTGACGACTTCCGTTCCAACGAGAAGTCGGTGACGTTCGAGAGCTCCGACGAACTGCGCATCGAGCTCGTCGCCGCCGACGGTTCGGTCACCGTGCTCAAGCAGTCGATCCCCGTACTCGCCGGCGAGATCGTCGATGCCACGTTCATGAGTGCCAAGGCGCTCGACGAGTTCCTCGTCGCTCAGATGGCCGATGCCAAGGCGCAGGACGTGCTGTTCTCGATCCACCTCAAGGCCACGATGATGAAGGTCTCCGACCCGATCATCTTCGGCCACGCTGTGACCGCGTACTTCGGCAGCGTGTTCGCCAAGCATCCGGCTGCGTTCGATGGTCTCGGCGTGAATGTGAACGACGGCATGGCCGATGTGCTCGCCCGCGTCGAGACATTGTCGGACACCCAGCAGACGTCGATCGAGGCCGACATCTCCATCGCCATGCTGGAGGGACCGGAACTGGCCATGGTCGACTCCGACCGGGGCATCACCAACCTGCACGTGCCCAGCGACGTCATCGTCGACGCATCGATGCCGGCGATGATCCGCGACTCGGGGAAGATGTGGAACCCCGAGGGCAAGCGGCAGGACTGCAAGGCCGTCATCCCTGACTCGTCCTATGCCGGCGTCTACGCCGCGGTGATCGCCGACTGCAAGGCTCACGGCGCCTTCGACCCGACCA
>VERC01000090.1 GCA_018882825.1 Acidimicrobiia bacterium
GGCGAGGACCGTTCGGTGCGGGTGGTCATCCTGCGGGCCGAGGGCCGGGGCTTCAACGCCGGGGTCGACATCAAGGAGATGCAGGCCACCGAGGGTTTCGACGCCCTGGTCGGCGCCAATCGGGGCTGCTACCACGCCTTCGCCGCCGTCTACGAGTGCGCCGTGCCGGTCATCGCCGCCGTGCACGGCTTCTGTGTCGGCGGTGGCATCGGACTGGTGGGCAACGCCGATCTCATCGTGGCCAGCGACGACGCCTTCTTCGGACTGCCCGAGGTCGACCGCGGCGCCCTGGGCGCCGCCACGCACCTGTCGCGACTGGTGCCCCAGCACCGCATGCGCGAGATGGTCTACACGTCCCAGACGGTGCCGGCCTCGATGCTGCACGCGTGGGGTTCGGTGTCGCGGGTCGTGGCCCGTGACGAGCTGCTGGCCACGGCCCGCGAGGTGGCCGCCTCCATCGCCGCCAAGTCGCCCACCGTCATCCGCGCCGCCAAGGAGAGCCTCAACGGCATCGATCTGTGGGACGTGAAGCGCTCCTACCGTTTCGAGCAGGGGTTCACGTTCGAGCTCAACCTGCTCGGCGTGTCCGATGACCTGCGCGACGACTTCGTGAGCGAGGGGAAGACCGCCGGATCCTCGGGTGAGACGGCCACCGAGAAGGGGAAGAAGTGACCGACAAGCGCATGACCGAGGACGAGGCCGTGGCCACGCTCTCCGACGGCATGACCATCGGCATCGGGGGCTGGGGCTCGCGCCGCAAGCCGATGTCGCTGGTGCGGGCCCTGTTGCGGTCCGACCTCACCGACCTGACGATCGTCTCCTACGGAGGTCCCGACGTCGGTCTGCTGTGCGCGGCGGGCAAGGTGCGCAAGTTGGTCTACGGCTTCGTGTCGCTCGACTCGATCGCGCTGGAGCCGCACTTCCGCAAGGCCCGTCAGAACGGCACCATCGCCGAGGTCGTGGAATACGACGAGGGCATGTTGCAATGGGGCCTCTACGCCGCCACCCTCCGTCTTCCGTTCCTGCCCACCCGGGCCGGTCTGGGCAGCGACGTGATGGTGAACACCCCGGGGTTGCGCACCGTGCGGAGCCCCTATGCCGACGGTGAGGAACTGCTGGCCGTGCCTGCGCTCGAACTCGATGCCGCCTTCGTGCACCTCAACCGGGCCGACGAACGGGGCAATGCCGTCTTCCTCGGACCCGACCTCTACTTCGACGACCTCTTCCTCGGCGCGGCGACGGTGGGGCGTCGCTTCCTGTCCTGCGAGAAGGTGGTGTCGACCGCCGAGCTGACCGAACTCGGCTCGTTCCACACCATGAAGATCAACCGTTCGATGGTGGACGGCGTGATCGAGGCGCCCAACGGCGCCCACTTCACCAACTGTCAGCCCGATTACGAGCGCGACGAGGCCTTCCAGAAGGCCTACGTCGATGCGGCGAAGGATCCGGAGTCGTGGGCGAACTTCGTCGACACCTACCTGACCGGTTCCGAGGCCGACTACCAGAAGGCGGTGGCGTCCCGATGAGCGATGCGACCCTCGGAGAGATCTGCGTGGCGGCGGTGGCCGACACCTTCCGCGGCGACGGCGAGATCTTCGCCTCGGGCATGGGCACCATCCCCATGCTCGGCGCCCGTCTGGCCCGGGCCACCTTCGAGCCCGATCTGCTGGTCAGCGACGGCGAGGCCTTCTTCGTGGCCAACGACCTGCCCGTGGGCGGGACCGACAAGCAGGTGGAGGGGTGGATCCCGTTCCGCACGGTGTTCGACACGCTGTGGGGCGGACGTCGCCACGTGGTGATGGGCGCCAGCCAGATCGATGCCCACGGCAACCAGAACATCGCCAACATCGGACCTTGGCAGCAGCCCAAGTCCCAGTTGCTCGGTGTGCGCGGGGCTCCCGGCAACACCATCAACCACACCACGTCGTACTTCATCGGCAACCAGACCAACCGGGTGTTCGTGGAGAAGGTCGACACGGTGTCGGGCATCGGGTACGACCGGGCGGCGCAACTGGGTGAGTGGGTGAGGGCACACCACGAGATCCGTCGCGTCGTCACCAACCTGGCCGTCTACGACTTCGGCACCCCCGACCATCGCATGCGACTGGTCTCGTTGCACCCGGGCGTGTCCGTCGACGACGTCACCGCCGCCTGTTCGTTCGAACTGGTGATCCCCGCCGACGTCCCCACCACGCGACTGCCCACCGACGACGAACTGCGCGTCCTGCGCGAGGTCCTCGACCCCCGATCGCTGCGCGATCGCGAGCTCCCCTGATGCACCCGGCGCTCCACACTCCTCTGCTCGACCTGCTCGGTTCGCGCTACCCGATCGTGCAGACCGGGATGGGATGGGTGGCTGGACCGAAACTGGTCGCCGCCACGTCGAACGCGGGCGCCTTCGGCATCATCGCCTCCGCCACCATGACCTACGACGAACTGGTGGCGGCCATCGCCGAGACCAAGTCGCGCACCACTGCGCCGTTCGGCGTGAACCTCCGGGCCGATGCCGATGACGTCAAGGACCGGTTGAAGCTGCTGGTGGCCGAGGAGATCGGTGTGGCCTCGTTCGCCCAGGCTCCCAAGAAGGACCTCATCGACTACCTGCACGACCACGGCGTGAAGGTGATGCCGTCGATCGGCGCCAAGCGTCACGCCGAGAAGGTCATGGAGTGGGGCGTCGACGCCGTGCTCGTGCAGGGCGGCGAGGGCGGCGGTCACACGGGTTCCGTGCCCACCTCGTTGCTGCTGCCCGAGGTGGTCGACGTCGTCGCCGGTCGAGTGCCCGTGGTGGCCGCCGGCGGCTACTTCGATGGTCGCGGTCTCGTCTCGGCCCTGGCCTACGGCGCCAGTGGCATCGCCATGGGCACCCGGTTCCTGCTCACCTCCGACAGCGCCGTGCCCATGGAGGTCAAGAAGGCGTACCTCGGCACGCCGGTCACGGGCACCATCGTCACCACCAGGATCGACGGTGCTCCGCACCGCGTCATCCTCACCGACCTCGTCAAGCAGATGGACGGCGCCTCCCCGCTCACCGCCACACCCAAGGCCGTCCTCAACGCATCCCGATTCCGCAAGTACACCGGACTCTCATGGCTGCAGATGCTCCGCGAGGGCCGTGACATGCGCAAGCGCATGGACCTCTCGTGGGCCGAGGTCATCATGGCCGGCAACACGCCGATCCTCACCAAGGCCACGCTGTGCGACGGCGAGCTCGACGCCGGGATCCTGCCCACCGGCCAGGTGGTGGGCGTCATCGACGACCTCCCCAGCGCCGACGACGTCGTGACTCGCATCATCGCCGAGGCCGAACGCACTCTCGACCGTCTCGCCGGGCGCGCCCCCGGTTCCTGACCCCCACCGGAGGAGCAATGGCCACGATCATCGACGGACCCGAGGCCGTGAGGGCCGCCGTGGGCACCCACCTCGGTCACAGTGACTGGCTGACCATCGACCAGGACAGGGTGAACCTGTTCGCCGACGCCACCGGTGACCACCAGTGGATCCATGTCGATCCCGTGCGGGCGGCCGACGGACCCTTCGGCGCCGCCATCGCCCACGGCTACCTCACCATGTCGCTGTCGAACTTCTTCCTGCCGCAGATCGTCGAGGTGCGCGGGTTCTCGGCCGGCATCAACTACGGCGTCGACAAGGTGCGGTTCCCGTCGCCGGTGAAGGTGGGGGAGCGCATCCGGGCCGGGGCTGAACTGGTGGAGGTGACCGAGGTGCCCGGAGGTCTGCAGACGCGGATGATCGTGACCATCGAGATCGACGGTGGCACCAAGCCGGCCTGCATCATCGAAGCGCTGTCGCGCTGGCTCGTCTGAGAGGGGACGACATGGAGACCTATCCGCACGGAGCGACCTTCTCGGGAGTGGTCGGTCGCGAGCTGGCCGATTCGGTCCAGGCCTATCCCGATGTCGTGCGTCCCCCGGAGGACGCGCCGAACGTCGTGTTCATCGTGCTCGACGACGTCGGCTTCGCGCAGATCGGGTGCTTCGGTTCCGACATCGACACGCCGAACTTCGATCGACTGGCCGCCGGTGGCCTGCGCTACCGGGCCTTCCACACCACGGCGATGTGCTCGCCGACGCGGGCCTGTCTGCTCACCGGCCGCAACCACCACACCGTCGGCATGGGTGGCATCGCCGACAACGCCACCGGGTTCCCCGGCTTCAACGGTCGCATCGACAAGGACACCGGATTCCTGTCGGAGGTGCTGCGCGACAACGGGTACGCCACGTGGGCGGTGGGCAAGTGGCACCTGTCGCCGCGGGAGGAGAGCGATCTCGCCTCGTCACGGGCCCGGTGGCCCCTGGGCCGGGGGTTCGAGCGCTTCTACGGCTTCCTCGGGGCCGAGACCAACCAGTACGCCCCCGATCTGGTGGCCGACAATCATTTCGTCGAGCCGCCGACGACGGCGGAGCAGGGCTACCACCTCACCGAGGATCTGGTGGACCGTTCCATCGAGTTCGTCAACGACCTGCGCAACGTCACCACTCGCAAACCGTTCTTCCTCTATCTGGCCTTCGGGGCCTGTCACGCTCCGCACCACGCACCGGCCGAGTTCATCGAGCCCTATCGGGGGCGCTTCGACGCCGGCTGGGACGAGTGGCGGGCCGCCACCCATCGTCGTCAGATCGAGATGGGCATCCTGCCGCCGGGCACCGACCTCACCGAACGGCCCGAATGGATCCAGGAGTGGGCCTCGCTGCCCGAGGTCGAACGGAACGCCTACGCCCGCATGATGGAGGTGTACGCCGGCTTCCTGACCCATACCGACCATCACGTGGGGCGGCTGCTCGACCATCTGGCCGCCACCGGGGATCTCGACAACACCATCGTGGTGGTGCTGTCCGACAACGGCACCTCACCCGAGGGGGACCGCCACGGTGCCTTCAACTCGATCCGCTGGTACAACCAGGTGCCGCTGTCGCTGGAGTCGGTGCTCGAGCACCTCGACGAGCTGGGCTCGCCGGCCTCGCACGGGCACTACCCCTACGGCTGGGCCCACGCCGGCAACACGCCGTTCCAGCGGTGGAAGCGGGAATGTCACGAGGGTGGGGTGGCCGATCCATTGATCGTGCACTGGCCGGCCGGCATCGCCGATCGTGGCGCCGTGCGCGGCCAGTACCTGCACGCCATCGACCTCATGCCCACCGTGCTCGACGCCATCGGCGTGGCGATGCCCGACGCTGTCGACGGCGTCGCGCAGAAGCCCGTCGAGGGGATCAGCCTGCTCGAAACCTTCACCGACGCGGAGTCGGGAGCGGCGCGGACCACGCAGTACTACGAGCTGCTCGGTTGTCGTGCGATCTACCACGACGGGTGGAAGGCGGTGGCCTACCACCCGATGCGGGGGCAGATGTACATCCCCGGATCCGATCCCGACCTTCCCTTCAGCAAGGACCGGTGGGAGCTGTACCACGTCGCCGAGGACGTCTCCGAGAGCAACGACCTCGCCGCGACCCATCCGGAGAAGCTGCGGGAGATGATCGAGCGCTGGTTCGTCGAGGCCGGTCGGCACGGCGCCCTCCCGCTGCACTCCTCCCGACCGGTGGACGTGCCCCGGCCCAGCCACATCGAGGCCCGTTCCCGCTACGTGTACCGACCGGGCGCACCGGTGGCCACCACTGCCGCGGTCGATGTCAAGCACCGGCCGTCGCTGACGGTCGCCTCGGTGACGATGACCGCCGGCGACGAGGGCGTGCTCATCGCCCACGGCGGTCGGTTCGGCGGGTACTCCCTCTACGTGCAGGGGGGATGCCTGCACTACGTCCACAACGTGCTCGGTGAGGAATGGCACCGGGTCTCGTCGCCACCATTGCCCGTCGGCGCCCATCGACTCGGGTACTCGTTCACGCCGACGGGTCGGTTCGAGGGCGACGTCGACCTGCTCGTCGACGGAGAGGTGGTGGCCTCGGGTCACATCCCCCGAACGACCATCTACTCCTACGCGCTGTTCGGCGAGTACCTGTGCATCGGGTTCGACGACGGCACGCCCGTGGACGAGAACTACCGGGCGCCCTTCCGGTTCACCGGGACCGTCGACCGGGTCGTCGTCGACGTGTCGGGCGAGAAGTTCCGAGATCTGGCGCTCGAACTCGAGGCGTTCTTCGCGTCGCAGTGACCGGACTCCGACTTCCCCCCACGTTCCCGCCCGGTGCGCCCCCGGCCTTCCATGTCCTGGCCAAGCCCACGGGCTCGATCTGCAACCTCGACTGCACCTACTGCTTCTTCCTGTCCAAGGAACAGCTCTACCCGGGCGACCGCTTCCGCATGTCCGACGACGTGATGCGCACGTGGATCGCCCAGGTCGTCGACGGTCATCGCACCCCCGAGATCACCATCGCCCTGCAGGGCGGTGAACCCACGCTGATGGGCCTGGACTTCATGCGCCGGGTCGTGGCCCATGCCCGATCGGTCGCCGGTCCCGGACGGACGGTGGAGTTCACCCTGCAGACCAACGGGACCCTGCTCGACGACGAGTGGTGCGCGTTCCTCGCCGCCGAACAGGTGCTGGTGGGGCTCTCGCTCGACGGGCCGCCGGCGATGCACGACGCCTATCGCGTCGACAAACAGGGCCGACCCACCTACGAGCGGGTGCGGGCCGCCTGGGACCTCCTGCAGCGCCATGGTGTGGCCACCAACGTGCTGTGCTCGGTGCACGCCGCCAACGCCGACCACGGGCTCGAGGTGTACCGGCACCTGCGCGACGACCTCGGGGTGCGGTTCATCCAGTTCATCCCCATCGTGGAGCGCACCACGGAGACGACGGTGACCATCGCCGAACGGGGATGGGGGGAGCGGGCCACCGATCGTCCGCTCTACGTCCAGGCCGGGACAGGCACGACCAGTCGTTCGGTCACCCCTGAGGGGTGGGGGAACTTCCTCGTCGACGTGTTCGACGAATGGGTGCATCGCGATGTCGGCGAGGTGTTCGTGACGATGTTCGACGCCGCGCTGGCCGCCTGGGTCGGTCTGCCGTCACCGATGTGCATCTTCGCCGAACGGTGCGGGACGGCGATCGCCCTCGAGCACAACGGCGACGTGTACTCCTGTGACCATTACGTGGAACCCGATCATCTGCTCGGCAACATCACCACGACCACGCTCGTCGAACTGGTGGCCTCGCCCCGGCAACGGGCCTTCGGTGACGCCAAGGCCACCACGCTGCCGGCCCAGTGCCGCACCTGTGAGGTGCGCTTCGCCTGCCACGGGGAGTGTCCGCGCAACCGGTTCGCGCTCTCGATCGACGGCGAGCCCGGACTCAACCACCTGTGCGCCGGGTACTACCGGTTCTTCACCCACATCGACGGACCGATGCGCACGATGGCCGACCTGCTGCGACGTGGTCGGCCCGCCGACGAGGTGATGGGTCTCCTCGCCGGCGGGGACGACTGACGACAGGTCGGACGACGGGCCGAACTACGAGTCGGAGCGGGCGATGGCCCGTTCGTCGGTGCCCAGGTACGAGGCGATGACGTGCGGGTTGTTCCGCACCGATGCCGGATCGCCCTCGGCGATCACGCCACCGGCCTCCAGGCAGTAGATGCGGTCCGAGATCGACATGACCATGGGCATGTCGTGCTCGATGATCAGGATCGACGCCCCCAGTTCCCGGCGGATCGATTCGATCATCGGACCGAAGGCCTCGGTCTCCCGCTGGGCCACACCGGCGGTGGGCTCGTCGAGCAGCAGCAACTCGCTGTCGAGGGCCAGGAGCGCACCCAGTTCCACGATGCGCCGTGTGCCGGTGGACAACTCGCCCATGAGCGACTCGGCGTACCGGGACAGCCCCAGGTAGCCGATGATCTCGTTGGCTTGACGCTTCTTGCGCCGCTCCATCGTGGGTGACGGCGGCAGTGACGTCATCGACGGCACCAGCCACGAGCGTTCCCGGGCCTCGAGGGCCACCATGAGCGTCTCACGCACACTGAGCGAGGAGAACAGGCGGGCGTTCTGGAAGGCACGACCGATGCCGAGACGCGATCGCCGGGCCGCCGACCGGTTGCCGGCCTGCACTCCGAAGATCTCGATCTCCCCGGTACTGGGCACGAACCCGCTCACTGCGTTCATGAGCGTGGTCTTGCCGGCGCCGTTGGTGCCGATGAGGCCGACGATCTCACCGGGCCGCACCTCGATCGACACCTTGTCCACCACGGTACGTCCGTTGAACTCAACGCTCACGTCGCGGCACACCAATGGCATCTTCGCGTCGTCGGTGTGCGTCTTGACCGTCGCCAGTGACGACACCGTGCCGGTCTGGGTGTTGCGTTTCGGTTCCCAGCCGGTGCGGCGGACGATGTAGGCCATGATCATGTCCCGCCAGCCGTGGAAGATGGAGATCAGACCACCGGGGAAGTACAGCAGCACGATCAGCATGCCGATCGAACTGGCGAACAACTTCACCTGAGGGGTGCCGTCGAACAGGATCGGCAGCGCCACGATCACCAGCGTGCCGATCAACGCAC
>VERC01000091.1 GCA_018882825.1 Acidimicrobiia bacterium
GACGAACTTGTCGACGCCCTGATCGTGCACGGATCGCCGGAGCAGTGTCGGGCCCACATCCAGCGCTACGTCGACAACGGTGTCACCACTCCGGTGCTCGCCGTGCTGCCCATGGCCGGAGTCGATCCGGTCGCCGCCGTGCGCGGTCTCGCGCCGGCGGCATCCGCCTGAGCCTCCGGCGACGGAGTGGGTGAGTGGTCGTCGGCGGAACCCTTCCGGCGCCGTAGAGACCGAGAGGTGTCCCGATGTCGTGGTTGCGTCGCTGTGCTGCGGGCCTCATCGCCGGCACCGCACTCGTCGTGGTGACCCCTGTGGTCGCCGACGCGGCCGCTCCGCCGCGCCTCTCGATCGTGTCGGCGCCGGCGACGGTGGCGGCGGGCGAGACCCTCGTGGTGCGCTGGCGCGTGCAGGCCGAGGCCGGGGTGGGTCAGTACGGCGACGTCGACGGCGTGCGTCCGGGCACCTGGGCGAAGTTGGGCGGACCCCAAGGGTGGATCTCGTGGTGCGGGTTCCCGCTGCGCACGCAGTTCGAGTCGGGCTCGGACGTGGATGCGATCTACTCGATCGCCTGTCGGATCCCCGATGTGGTGCCCAACGGCTCCTACTCCCTGTACCTGTCCGGATTCGATCGGGACGGTGTCCACGCCGCCGAGGAGCAGGTGACGTTCCAGGTGGTGGGCGGCAGTGCCGATGGCGGCGTGCCCCGGATCAGCGACGTCGCCGTCGAGTCCCCGGCGGTGCCCGGACGCGAGCTCACCCTCACGTGGCGCGCCACCGACGAGACCGGCGTCGCCTCGGTCATCCCGTGGGCCTTCGGTCCGAACGGGCGGCTGACCGACGATGCGGGCATGCTGTGGCTCGGGTTCGCCTCGGGATCGTTGGTGAGCGGGACCGACCGCGACGGGCGCTACTCGGTGTCGCTCCCGCTCAGTGCCACAGCGGTCGGCGGCACCTACACGGTTTGGTTCAGTGTCGTCGACGTCGTCGGCAACCGGGAGGCCACGTTGGGTCCGTCGGGTCCGGGCTCGGTCTACGCCACCTTCACCGTGGGCGGGCCCGATGCGACGGTCGGCTCGCCGCCCCCAGTGGCCGGCGGCGCGGCCGGCGGCCAGTCGGGTCCCGGCGCCGATGGTGCGACCCCGACCGACGGAGCGGGCACGGTCGGCGGTGTCACCGCCACGACGATCCCCGGTCGCGCCGACGCGGGGTCCACCGGATCCGCGTCGGGCAGTGACGGCTCCGACGACTCCATCGTCACGCGGCTCGTGTCGGCCACCCGGGTGGGCGAGTCACCCGAGTTCGTGGGCGTCGTGGCCGTGCTGCTCGGGCTCGTCGCCCTGGCCCGGGTCGGCCTGACCCGTCGACGCCGACGCACGTCGACGTCCTGAGTCACAGCAGCCGCAACTGCTCCGTCCGCGCCGCCCACTCGTCCAGCGGGACCCACACCACTCCGCCACGCGGGCCCCTGTCGCGAACCTCGACCGCGGCGAACGGCAGTGACCGCATCGCCCCCTTGACGTCGCACACCCCGATGCTGCCGTCGGCCTCGACCCGCATGACCGTGCCGTCCTTCCACCGCTCGCTGGCCCGCCGCCGGAACCGGACCGCGGATCCCACCGACAACCCGAAGGCGGCGAGGTCGGCGCGCCGAGCGGCGGCCCCGGCCTCGGCTGCGGCGGCCGCCGAGCGGCTCGTCCGTCGCGGCCGCGGCGTCACGGTCAGTTCCGCGCGGCGGCGCGCACGGTGTCGCCGATGACGCCCATGCGGTCGGCTCCCCACGGCAGCGGCATGATCACCGGTACGTCCACGCCCGCCTCCACGTAGGCCCTCACCGTGGAGGCGACGTGAGCCGCGTCGCCCATCACGTCGATCTCGTCGACCATGCGGTCGGACACGGCGGCGACGGCGCCGTCGCGATCACGAGCGGCGTGCCGCTCCCGCACCTCGGCCACCTCGTCGGCGTACCCGGCGCGCACGAAGTTGTCGGCGTAGGAGTCGACGACGATGTAGGAGAAGAGATCCTTTCGTCCGAGGTCCCGGTGCGGTTCGGGATCGGTCACCCCCACGTGCACATAGGCGTAGACGGTGGCGTCACCACCGGCACGCACCTGCGCCACCGACCACGGCACGTGCGAGACCGGTACGTAGTTGAGCAGCACGCCGTCGGCCAGTTCGCCACCGAGTCGCAGCATCTGCGGACCGAGCGCAGCCAGCACGATCTTCGGTCGGCGTTCACCGAGACGTACACCGAGTCGGAACCCTCGCACCGAGTGGAAGTCACCATCGAAGTCGACCTTCTCGCCGCTCAGCATCAGTCGCAGCAGCGTCAGTTCCTCCCGCATCCGGGCCAGCGGCCGGTCGCCGTACTCGGCGCCGTGCCAGCGCTCGACCACCGTCGGTGACGACACGCCGATGCCCAGCAGCACGTCGACCTCGGGGTGCAGGGCCTGCAGCGTGGCCGCCCCCATGGCGGTGACGCCCGGTGTGCGCAACTGGGTGGCCAGCACGCCGGTGCCCAGCCCCAGGCCCGGTTGGGCGGCTCCGACGGCCGCCAGCGTGGCGAAGGCCTCGAGTCCGGTCGTCTCGGCCACCCAGAACGATCCGTAGCCCGCCTCGGCCGCCCACCCTGCCGCCTGCAGTCCGGCCGCGGGGCCCAGCCCGGCGAACGAGGCGAATGTCAGGCCCGGTGCCGCAGCGGGGGAGGGGGTCATGCCCCGAACCTAGTGGGCCGGACGTCACCGGGAATCGGACCGATTGCCATCCGCGCGGACCGTTTCGCCCCCTACGATGACCTGCAGGACACGAACCGAAACGGGAGCGACATGACCGAACTGGTGACCGAGACGAGGAGCAGCGGGACCGACGAGGCCGTGTCGATGATCGACCGGGCCCTGTCGGAGATGCTGCACCGCGAACTGATCAGCACCAGTGAGGTCGCCGACCTGTTGCTCGACGTCCGCTCCCTGCTCGTGGCCGAGACGAAGGTCCTCGTCGAGAGTTGAGCAGTACCTCGACCGCTCAGCGGTCGAGGCTGGTGTGCTTGAACTCGTTCAGCGACGGCCAGTCGCTCAGCATCTCCACGATCCGCTCCACCTGGCGGCGCGCGTCGGCCGCGTCGGCAGGCAGTTCCATGAGTCGCACGAACGCAGCGCTCGATCCCACCATGAACGTGGGTACTCCCCAGACATCGAGGTCGCGGGCGGCGGACGTGTGCTCGTCGCGGATGGTGGCCAACGGGCGGCCGGTGGCCACTTCGGCGAACACGCCATCGGCGTCGACCCCGTAGGCCTCGAGGAGTCCACGCAGCACCGACTCGTCGCGCAGTTGCGCGCCCTGGGCATGCCGGGCCTCGAACAGCGACCGGTGGACGAAGGGGAACCGATCCGGATCGGTGTCGCGCACCACCACGGCGGCCTGCAGGGCCAGCAGCCCGGTGTCGTCGGCGGGCCGGTCCCAGATCGGTGTCTGTCCCGCTTCCACGTGCACCTGACCCAGGGAGAAGGGCACGAACCGCACGTCCCAGTCGGCGCCGTCGAGCAGTCCCTCCACCACATGCCGGTGCACGATGCGGGCGAACGGGCACCGGTAGTCCCAGGTGAGTCCGAACGAGATGGTCATCGGCGTCTCCTCAGCGGCGTCGGGGGTAGAGGGGGAACACGGCCCGGGCCACGGCCCCGAGTCCGAGACCCACGGCCAGCCCGCCCAGCACGTCGGACGCGTGATGGATCCGCACGTGGACACGGCTGGCGGCCACCAGCCCCCCGACGCCGAAGAGGACGATCTTGGTGGCGGGACTCGACCGCTGGGCCAGGAGCACCCCGGCCACCATGGCCGTGCTCGAGTGCCCGCTGGGGAACGACGTGCTCCACGGGATGCGCAGTCGATGCGGCCGCTCGGTCTGGACCACCGGGCGCTCCCGCTTGAACAGGTTCTTCACCACGCCGTTGATGATCACCGACTCGGCGGCGAGCAGACCGGTGAACCGCAATGCGGCCCGGGCGTCCTGCTCCGACCGCAGGCCCCGCGACCACGCCAGCAGGACCCACAACAGGCCGAAGTCACCGAGTTCGGTCAGGGCGTAGATGATCCGGTCGGCCGGTTCGGTCCCGCGCACCCGGTCGAACCACCCATCGACCATGGCGTCGAAGCGGTCGACCGCCCCCATCTCGTGCGGCGAGTGCAGTTGGTGATGGGGGAGCGGGAGGTCCGGATGGCGCTCGACCAGATGTTCGAGAGCGGCATCGAGCACACCCTCGGGGGGCAGGGCGTCGTCGGGGGAGGTCACGAGCGCCGATGCTACGGGCACCTCGGCGCGATCGCCGAGTCGGTGGTCAGTCCCGTTCGAACACGTCGCGGCGGGGCGGCGGTGCCGAGCCGGCGTGGAGGCGACGGGCCTCCTCGGGATCACCGCCGAAGGCCGGACACCACTGCTGATAGGCGCACCACGAGCACAGGCGCGACTGCTTGGGACGGAAGTCGTCGCGCGCGCAGGCCGTCTCGATGGCGTTCCAGATGGACGTGAGCTTGCGTTCGATCTGGCGGGTCGACTGATCGGTGGGTTCGGCCTCGACCACGGCCGGTGAGCCGAGGAACAACAGTCGGACCTTCGACGGTCGCTCCCCGTGCACGCGCTCGCACAGGTAGGCGTAGATGTGCACGCCGGTCATCCGGGACTGCTGATAGCCCTCGGCCGGGGCCCGACCCGTCTTGTAGTCGGTCACCACCAGACGGCCCTGCGCGTCGCGCTCGAGTCGGTCGATGATCCCGCGCAGCACGACCGGACGGTCGGGGTCGTCGGCGAACAGACGGTGCGCGACGGGCAACTCGAGCCCGACCGCGTCGACGGTGGTCGGGTCCTCGAGTTCGAAGTAGCGGTGCACCAGTGCCGTCGACTCGGCCAGGAACTTCTCGGTGGACGCCTCGTCGAGCGCCAGTTCGCTCCACTCGGGGTCCTCATCGAGCACGGCGACGGCGCGTTCGAGACACTCCAGTGCCGCGTCGCGGGTCCGGTCGCGGGGGTCGAGACCGATCAAGCCCTCCAGTGCGCTGTGCACCAGCGTGCCGCGCACAGTGGCCACCGTCGGCGGCTGGGGGATGCGGTCGATGGCCGAGAACCGGAACGCGAGGGCGCAGTCGGTGAACGACGACACCTTGGACGGCGAGAGCGTGGTCGGCAACTCGGGCACGACTGCACGTTACGACAGGCCTGTGACGCCGGTCGGTTCAGTCGATCCCGGTGAAGGCGTCGATGATCGCCGCCGCCATCCGTGCCGGATCCTCGAGGGGGCCGAAGTGACCCAGATCAGCGAACGATTCGAGCCGTCCGTCGGCCAGCGCCCCGGCGACGGGTGCGGCGAACACCGCCGGGGGCACGTCGACGCGGCCCACGGCGATCGTCGTTCGACAATGGACGTCGCCGAGCGCAGCGAAGGCCCCGTGTGACAGGCCGTGGGCGTACACCTCGGACTCGTCCCCGGGTGCGCACTTCAGCGTCACCGAACCGTCGGGAAGGTCGGCGAATCCATGATCGACGTAGCGACGCAGCACCTCGGGATGGAGCGAGGAGAACGGTGGCTTCGACGCGTAGTTGGCGTAGGCCTCGTCCCGCGACGCGAACGTCGCCCGTCGACGCCGCGCGCCGGCCGACAGTGGATTGTCGGCCGTCGGCGCCACCGGTTCGGGCACCACCACCGGCTCGTACAGCCACAGTGAACGGAACGTGCCCGGCCGCGCCTGTTCGGCCAGCAGCAACGCGGCACCGCCCTTCGAGTGCCCGACACCGTAGGGACGGTCGAGTCCGAGTGCATCGACGACGCACAGCACGTCGTCGGCGAAGCCGTACCACTCCAGCGGTCGATCGACCGGTGTCGTCGAATCGCCGTGGGCCCGCATGTCCATCGCCCAGCAGTGGAAGTCGGGCAGATGTGAGGCCAGCGGTTCCCACACCCGACCGTGGAACCCGGTGGCGTGACACATGAGCACCGGCGGTCCCTCGCCACCGAGGTCGTGGACCTCGATCTCGACGCCGTCGACGGTGGGGACGCGCATGGCGTCGCTCAGCGGGGCGAGATCGTGTGGAGGATCTTGCGCAGTTCGCCGGTGTTGTCCTCGGGCACGATGTAGCCGTTCTCGTCGCGGATCTCGGTGAGGTGGGCGGCGATGTCCTCGGCCGTGAGTTCCGGGTTGTAGTAGCCGGGGGTCAGGCCGATGAAGAAGCGCGAGATGATGCCGCCGGCGGCCGAGTAGACCTCGCCGCTCACCTCGCAGGCCTCGGAGGCCAGGTACGCCACCAGGGGGCTCACCAATGCCGGGTCCATCTTGTCGATGAGATCCTCGAACAGGCCCTCGGTCATGCGGGTGGCGGCCACGGGAGCGATGGCGTTGGCCTTGATGTTGTTCTTGCGGCCCTCGATGGCCAACACGTTGGTCAACCCGACGAGGCCCATCTTGGCGGCGCCGTAGTTCGACTGTCCGAAGTTGCCGAGCAGTCCCGAATTCGAACTGGTCGAGACGATGCGGCCGTACCCCTTCTCCCGCATCACCTGGAAGGCCGGTTGGGTCACGTAGAACGCGCCGAGCAGGTGGACCTGGATCACCGCCTCGATCATGGCCTGATCGAGGTTGTGGAACGACTTGTCACGCAGGATCCCTGCGTTGTTCACCAGCACATCAACGGTGCCGAAGGCGTCGAGCGCGGTCTGCACCACGGCGCGACCGCCCTCGGGCGTGGCGACCGAATTGGTGTCGGCCACCGCCTCGCCGCCGAGCGCTTCGATCTCGGCCACCACCTTCTGGGCCGGGCCGACATCGCCACCCTCGCCGCTGACCGAGCCGCCGAGGTCGTTGACCACGACCCGAGCGCCGCGCCGAGCCAGTTCCAGAGCGTGCTGACGTCCGAGACCACCGCCGGCGCCGGTGATGATGGCGACCCTTCCGTCGAAGCCGATGTCGGTCATGGGAACTCCTCTGCGGGACTGCGGGTGGTGTCGGACCGGTGGATCGTATTCGGTAACGTGCTCGTCCATGGCCGCCCCGTCGAGCACCAAGATCAGCACCACCCGCGACTTCCGCCGTCGACAGAAGGTCGCAGCCGCCACCGATCTTCCGGGAGTCCCGGCCGGAACGACCGGCAAGGTTTGGTTCGTGTCCGGGGTGACGTGGATCCGCTACCACGTCGTGTTCGACAACGGTGTCGAACTGGCCAACGTCGATGGCTCCCAGATCGTCGATCGCAAGGTGTACCTGGCGGCGGTGGCGGCCGAGACGGAGGCGGCGCAGGAGGCCGAGCGTGCCGCCGCCCGCGAGGTGGCCCGGGCCCGGGCCCGCGCCGAGGCCCTCGCCCGGATCGAGTCGGGTTCGTCGGCGGGGCACTGATCGCCGGGCATCGATCGTCGAACGCCGAATCGTCGGGTCGTCAGCGCGACAGGTCTGCCAGGATCCGCTCGGCCTCCTCGACGATCGAGAGGACGATCTCCCCGGCGGGGATCAGGTCGGTGATCGATCCCGCGCCCTGACCGGCCGGCCAGAACTCCCGATCCGGATCGACCTCGGTGTCGGGTCCGGCACCGAGATGGTTGGCACCGTCCTCCATCGACACCAGCAACTGTTGCGGGAACGGTTGCAGACGTTCGGGGTGATCCTCGAACTGCTGGGTGTAGGCGTTGCGCACGACCCGACACGTCTTGCCCGAGTAGGCACGACTCACCACTGTTTCGTCGGCCGTCATCGTCACCAGCCGTTCCTTGTAGCCGGGGGTTCCCCATGCCTCGGGGGTGGCGATGAAGCGGGTCCCGACCCACACCCCGTCGGCCCCCAGGGCCCGCGCCGCGGCCAGTCCGCGGCCGTCGACGATGCCCCCGGCGGCGACGACGGGCACCGCACCGTCGACGGCATCGACGACCTGGGGCACGAGCGCCATGGTGGCGATCGTGCCGGTGTGGCCACCCGCCTCGGTGCCCTGGGCGATGACCAGGTCACAACCGGCGGCCACCGCCGCGGTGGCGTGGTGCACCTTCCCGCACATCGACGCCACCAGCACGCCGCGTCCATGACAGAGCTCGATGACCTCGCGGGGGATGCCGAGCCCGGCCACGAACAGCTGCGCGCCAGCGGCGATGATGGCCTCGGCCTGGTCGACCATGCTCCCGGGCAGCGCGGTGAGGAGGTCGACACCCCACGGTCGGTCGGTGGCGGCGGCGACGAGTTCCATCTCGGCACACATCCGGTCGAACGACATCGTGGAGGCACCCATGCAGCCGAATCCGCCCGCCTTGGTGACCGCGGTGACGAGCTCGTGGTAACTCACCCCGCCCATGCCGGCCAGCATCACCGGATGATCGATCCCCAGCAGTTCAGTCAGTCGCGTGCGCATGGACGTCACGGTAGGCGCCGGGGGCGTCGAACACCCCGGGGTGCCAGCGGGACGGTGTGAACA
>VERC01000092.1 GCA_018882825.1 Acidimicrobiia bacterium
GCGTGAGGGCCACGGCGAACACCCCGTCACTGAGGGCGTCGATCCGACCCCGAGTCATCACACCTTCCGAGCCGCCCTGTGATTCGTCGGTCGACTCGGCGGTGCTCACTCGCCCAGGCGCGAGTCGATGAGGATCGTGATGGCCGCCGAGAGCAACCAGAAGCCGCCTCCGATGCCGAGGATTCCGAATTCGACGGGCTCGGCGTCGCCGAAGTAGCCGACGAGTGCAGCGCCCAGCCCGAACAGGCCGCCGAGGAACAGGACCCACGTGATGACGAGGAGAAGTGTGCGATTCACGCTCGCTCTCTAGCAGCCGGGCTCCTGAGGGTCAATCATCTGCGCCGCAGAGTGTGGATCGATGCGCTCCGGATACTCGGTGGCCGAACATCGACGATTCATTGGCGGAGGGGTCGACTTCAGGTTCGGTTGACATTCTTCGCGCGCGGGAATGCAGGGCCGGAAGAATGTTGCGGTGCCGAAGAAGTTCCTGAAGGAGTTCGAGCGTGATGTGGTCACAGTCGCCCGTCGGATTGATCTTACGATCGCGGAGGTTGCGATTGATTTCGGCGCCGCGCCGGAGTCGGTGAGGCGCTGGATGCGCCAGGTCGGCATCGATGATGGCGTGAAGGACGAGTTCATGTCGTCGGAGCAGTCCGAGCTGGTGTCGTTGCGTCGCGAGAAGCGACGTCTCGAGATGGAGAACGAGATCCTCCGGCGCGCGGCTGCGTAGTTCGCGAAGGTGAGGGGATGAAGTCACCGCTGGTCGGTGATCTGGCCGCCGAGGGGTTCCCGGTGCGGTTGACCTGAGGGGTGCTCGGTTTCTCCGCCCAGGCGTTCGACAGGTGGCAGGCGCGGCTGTGTTCGGATCGGGATCGATCTGACGCGCTCGTGGTGAACGCGATTCGCGATGTCCATGGTGATGATTCGGTCGTGGTTCACTTCGATCCCGAGCGTTCCGAGCCGTGCTCACCACTGTCCGGCTTCGAGGATCGATGGGACTTGTCGCGTCAGTTGGAGACATCACAGCAACGGAGTCCTTCCACGCCCTGCTGCAGAAGAATGTCCTCGACCAGCGACGCTGGCACACCCGTGACGAACTGCGTGACGCGGTCATCACCTGGATCGAGCACACCTACGACCGCCGCCGAGAGTTCGCGCTGGGGGTCCGACCGCTTGACCCGACTTCCCGACGGTATGGCGGCCCGTTCGCTCCTCGAGTCGACGGTCCGCAACCGCCTCGTCGAAGTTGCAAGTGACATCTCGACTCCGCCGGGCTCCAACATCCATCTCAGTTGGGGGCGTGACTGAATCCTGATCAGCTTCTGAACCATCGGAGCCGGGGTGGTCGGTCCGTACTCCCTACGTGACGGCGCATGGCTCGACTCACCGATGAGGCTGGGCGCGCTCCTGTCGAACGCCTCCGTCCGAGGTCAGTTGGCCGACGCCGGACTCGGACCGATCAGTTTCGCGTCCTTTGCCGTCCTCTCGACATTCATCCCGACCACGTCGATCTCCAGGGCTTCGCCGTCCAGTACCGAGTCGAATTTGCACGTCGGTCGATCGGCCACGAGACCGGTTTCCGACTGCGCCTTCGCGCCCGGACGAGCTCACCCTGAGAACCTCTCGGCGGACCGTTTCGACTTCGTCCGGAGTTGTGGGGAGTCACGACGCCGAGATCGCTCGGGTGAGAGGAACGTCAGCGCGCCCAAAGGGACTCGAGGGCACTCGGGGTCCATGGGTTCCGGACCACCGATGGGGACTCACATGTAGGGTCGTTCCGCCAGCAGGCGCTGATCGGCAGAGTGACGCGAGATGACTGATTCAACCGGGGAGCGGTCAGGTCCTTCCTCGTGGAGGAAATTGTTCCGGAGGTCCCCTTCCACGGAGAGCGACTCCACTGGCGCGACCGATCCTCCAGTCGAGGCAACGGGCATCGACCAGAGCGGCTGGAGGTCGCCCTACCTCGCCCGGAGGGGTTCGTCCCGGGAGGGCCGACAATCGCTCGGCTCCCTCACGATCCACTGGATCCTCTTCCTGCTGGCGGTCACGTGGCTGCTCGACCGCGCTGCCGATTCAGGATGGCAGTCAGGCGTCCACGTCGCTCTCGCGTTGAGTTCCGTCTGGTTGCTCGTCGGACCTGCTCTCGTCGTGAAGTGGGAGTGGAATCGGCAACGCCTCATCGACGGCCTTCTGGGGAGTGGAGACCTCGGCGCAGACGTGAATGCGAGCGTCGCCGAGCGCAGCCGGAAGTACAGGCCCTTCTCGGTCGCCCTGTTGCCGGTCCCGGTCGTCTTGATCATCTCCGCCGATCTGGCCGGTGGCCGATTCATCACCGACACCGTCGGTCTCCCGAGATCGGGGCCGACCGGTTGGGCGGCGGTGCTCATCCTGGGTGTCGGCGGTCTGGCCGCAGGATTCGGCTTGGCCGGCGCATTTCGCACGATCGTCCTCGCCGCGTGCCTGACCAGCCTCCCGGGCCGATTCAGCCCATTCGCCGGGGTCGCGTCGCTCGTCGCGCAATGCGTCGCAGGATTCGCATTCTCGAGCGCCGTGTACTTCGGGCTCGGGGGTTCGGTCATGCTCCCGGGCGTCACGGCGGGGATCATCGGATCGACGGGTGTCGCACGAGCAGCTCTCGTGTGTGCGGTGGTGCTCATCATCGCCGGGACAGTCGCATTGCTCGCCGCTCCAGCCGCTTTCCTGTCTCGTCGTTACATGGAGGAACGCGACTCATACCTGGGACAGCTCTCGGACGAGATCGACAAGTTCGTCGGTCTGGCCGCCGATCCCACATCGCGGTTCTCGGATCAGGAATACGTTCGCCTTCGATCGCTCCTCGAGATCCGAACCCACGTGGTCCAGCACTCGACCGCTCAGCCGTCCGTCGAGATGGTCAAACAGATTCCCCTGGCGGTGATGGTGCCGGTGGCATCGACGGCTGCCGCCTGGTTGACGGTCCTCGTCCGCTGACCGTCGACGTGGATTCGGGCCGATGGCCGAGTGATGCCGGTTCTTCCGAGTCGTTCGCGCTGTCGCTGCAGTCGGATTTCATGATGCGCCAAGGGGCCTCGACGAGATCAGGGTCCGATTGCGCTGACCGATCTCGCTCCTGCATCTCCCGGTGGCATCATCACCGCTGTCGACGGCTGCCGATGGCGCATCGTCGACGGATCCGGTGGATCCAGTGTGCTCATATGGCGGAGATGCAGTGCACGACGTGTGGCACGGCGGCTGATGTCTCAAGGGAGTCCTGGGGCCCGCGCGACTCTCGGCCCCACCTCCTCCGCCACGTCCTGCACCCCGGCCGAGACGCAACAACCCAGTCCTGACAACGATGGAGGGTGGCGCGCTCGGAGGGACTCGAACCCCCAACCTTCTGATCCGTAGTCAGATGCTCTATCCAATTGAGCTACGAGCGCAGCGGGAAAGACGATACCGGCCCGGTCGGCGGGCCGGGAAATCGGCGGGAGGTGGCGCGCTGGTGTCGGCACGGCGGGGGCCGCTCTCGCCGTCTACCTTCTCTCCGCATGCCGAGAGACATCTCCACCGCCGATGCCCGCTACGTCGCCAGTGCCTGCCTCGGTGCGATCTCCGGCCCCGATGGCGCCACCGATGAACAGCTCGCGCTCCTGCGCGCCATCGCCGCCCACCTGTGGCAGCTCCCCGACGTCGACCTCTCGCCCGAGGCGGCGCTGACCGCCGGGGAATCGGCGGATCGGATCACCGACGGCTCGCTGCGCCGACGAACCCGTGAGCTGATGGTGATGCTCGAGCTCTGTCGTCACCCTCTCGAGGACACGCACGCGGAGCGTGTCGAGGAGTACTGCCACGCGCTCGGAGGTGACGGTCACGGCATCGCGATCGTGCGCGAGTACGTGTCGGCCGGGGCCGGCGCTGCGTTCGAGGACTGGATGCGTCGGTTCACGCCGGAGGCGGCGGAGACCATGGAACCCGTGATGGTCGAGATCTCGCAGGTCGACGACGAAGAAGCTGCGGCCCGGATCGCCCAGATCGAGGCGGAACTTCGTGCTGCGGCACCCGGCACGCTCGGTGCCGAGTTCGTCTCGTTCTGTGACCGGAACGACTTCGAGATCGGGGCCAAGTCGCTCATCCTGTTCGGTCACGACATGACGCACGTGATCAGCGGATACGAGGCGACGTCGATCGGGGAGATCTGCAACTCGGTGATGAAGTTGATGATCACCGACAGCGACGCTCATTGGCTCGAGATGCTGGCCAGCATGATGATCCACGAGACCGGCATCCTCTTCCCGGGCTACGAGCCCCACGTCTCGCCGCTGGCCGATCCCGCCAACATCGAGTTGGTGGCCATGGCGATGGAGCGCGGTCGGGCCACGACGTCGGACTACTCGGTCGGTGATCACATGTCGATGATCCACTGGCCGTACGACGACGTCCTCGCGCACTACGGAGTCCCACCACTCTGAACGCCGGGAAGTCGCCCGATGGTGACGGGTACGCTCGCGCCCGGTCGACCCGGGGGAACAGATGAAGTTGGTACATCCCGAACCGTTCGGAGCCCGGTGGCGGGCGAAGTGGATGTGGGACCGTCCGCCCACCCTGCGGCTCGACACCGCCACCCGCGCCGTGCTCGACGACCCCACCGACCACGTCGCGCTGCTGCGGCGCGAGGTTCACCTCACCACCGTCCCGGACACGGCGCCGGCCCGGATCTGGACCGATGGTCGCCATGTGCTCTTCGTCAACGGTGTGGAGGTGGCCCGCGGCCCGGTGCGCAGTGATCCACGTGCGGCGCACTACGACGTCGTCGACCTCGCTCCCCACCTCGTCGTCGGTGACAACGTGCTCGCCATCGTCGCCCGGCACTTCGGACGGGCGACGTCGTGGTGGATGCCCGCCCCTCCCACCTACTCGATGGGATCGGGATCGACGGTGTTCGAGGCGCTCGTCGGTGACCAGTGGATCGTGTCGGACCGCACGTGGATGACGGCGCCCGAGTCGCCGTGGACGCCGGTGGCCATTCCCGGTGACGTCGCCTGTCTTCCGATCGAATGGTTCGACGCCCGGGTGCATCCCGATGGCTGGGATCGCCCCGGGTTCGATGCGACTTCGTGGAAGAGTGCTCGTGAGATCACACCGTTCAGCACCGGCGGACACGGTGATCCGCATCCACCCAGTGAACCGTTCGGCATGCTGCGACCGCCGGTGCGGGTGGCGTTCACCGGCGGTGCCGTGCACGAGGCTCGGCTCGTCGAGTCCGGTCCGATCATGGGCGCGGCGATCTCGGACGATCCGGTGCGTCAGGTACTGGCCGACGAGGAGTGCGTGCGGTCGGGAGCCGGTGATGCGCCGGCCGACCTGTTGCGGTTCGACCTCGGTCGCATCGCCGCCGGCACGGTGCGCCTGTCGGTGCGGGGAGCCGCAGCCGGGACCGTCATCGATCTCGCGGCCGCCGAGCACCTCGACGCCGCCGGTCTGCTCGTCACCCTCGGGCAGCACGCCGGCCTGCGCTATGTGTGTGCCGATGGCGACGCCGAGTTCGAATCTCTCGACCTCATCGGCACCCGGTTCCTGCACGCGTCGGTGCGAACACCGGCCGGTGCCGCGCCGCCGGAGATCACCCTGGCCATCGCCGATCGGCACCGCCCCCGCCCGGCCGGCGCATCGTTCGAGTGTTCCGATCCGTTGTTGAACGAGATCCATGCCGTCGGTCTGCGCACCGTCGACCTCAGCGCGCTCGATGCCTACGTCGACTGCCCCACGCGCGAGCAGCGGGCGTGGACGGGTGATTCGGTCGTGCACCAGACCGTGGATCTCGTCAGCAATCCCGACTGGTCGATGCCTGTCTGGCATCCGCAACTGGCCGCCATGGCGCGCACCGACGGCATGTTGCACATGGCCGTGGCCTCCGACTTCGCCGCCGACGACCGCACGTTCGTGCCCGACTGGTCGCTCATGTGGGTGCACTCGGTGTGGAACCTCTACCGCTACACCGGTGATCGCACCGTGGTGGCCGAGCTGCTGCCGGCGGCCGAGCGCACGTTGCGCTGGTTCGAGTCGTTCCTCGGCGACGACGGCCTTCTGCACCACGTCACGGGCTGGGTGCTGATCGACTGGGCCAGCTTCTACTCGCGCGGGTGCTCCTCGACGCTCAACGCCGTATGGGCCCGCGCCCTCGAGGACTTCGCCGAGATGAGCGAATGGCTCGGCAACGAGGGCTCGGCGGCGTGGGCCCGACGTCGCCATGCCGGCGTGCGTGATGGATTCGACGTGTTCTGGGACGAGGGCCGTGGCGTGTACATCGACCACATCGTCGACGGCGTGCCGCAACGCCCCGCCGCCCAGCATCCGGGTGCCGCGGCGCTGTGGGCCGGACTCGTGCCGGCCGGGCGCGTCCAGCGCGTCGTCGCCGGTCTCACCGACCGCGCGCGGCTCATCCGGCATTCGTTCGTGATGGACCCGGTCACGCCCACCGGCGGGTCCACCGGCTACCAGTACATGCTCAGTGGGTATCCGGCACCCGAATGGGACGCCGAGACCCAGATGGTGGGGGCCGAACCGTTCTTCCGCTTCGTGGTCCACGCCGGCCTGGCCCGAGCCGGCCGGGCCGACCTCATCGCCGACCTGTGCCGTGACTGGAAGGTGTTCCTCGATGCCGGGGAGACCTCGTGGCCCGAGTGCTGGACGGGCGGCACCCGCTGTCACGGATGGTCGTCGACGCCCACGGCCGATCTGGTGCGATTCGTGCTCGGCGTCACGCCGGCCGAACCGGGCTATGCCGCAGTGCGGGTGGCACCGGCGCTGGGGGGACTCGAGTGGGCGCGGTCCACCGTTCCCACACCCCACGGACCGATCACCGTGGAGGCACGCGCCGACGGAACCGTCACCATCGACAGTCCGGTCCCCGTCGTGCGCGACTGATCGCCACGACGGCGACCGATGATCAGATCGAATCGATGATGGCGTTGAGCGTCGTGCTCGGCCGCATCACGGCCGTGACCTTGTCGGGATCGGGGAAGTAGTAGCCCCCGAGGTCCACCGGTGCGCCCTGTACGGCCGCCAGCTCATCGACGATCGCTGCCTGGTTGGAGGCCAGTGCCTCGGCGATCGGGGCGAACTTGGCCGCGAGTGCCGGATCGTCGGTCTGGGCGGCCAGTTCCTGCGCCCAGTAGAGCGCGAGGAAGAAGTGGCTGCCGCGATTGTCGAGCTCGTTCACCTTGCGCGACGGGGAGCGGTTCTCGTTGAGCACCGAACCGGTGGCCCGGTCGAGCGTGTCGGCGAGGATCTGCGCGGTGCGGTTCTCCGCCACCTGGGCCAGGTGCTCGAGCGAGGCGGCCAGGGCCAGGAACTCACCCAGCGAGTCCCACCGCAGGTGGTTCTCCTTCACCAACTGCTGCACGTGCTTGGGGGCCGAGCCGCCGGCACCGGTCTCGAACAGACCACCGCCGTTCATGAGCGGCACGATCGACAACATCTTGGCGCTGGTGCCCAACTCCATGATCGGGAACAGGTCGGTGAGGTAGTCGCGCAGCACGTTGCCGGTGACGGAGATGGTGTCCTGACCGGCCCGAGCCCGCTGCAGCGAGTATTCGCACGCCTTCTCGGGGGCCATGATCTCGATGGTCAGTCCGGTGGTGTCGTGCTCGGGCAGGTACCGCTTGACCTTGGCGATGACCTGCGCGTCGTGCGCTCGCGTCTCGTCGAGCCAGAACACCGCCGGCGCGCCGCTGAGACGGGCGCGGGAGACGGCCAACTTCACCCAGTCGCGCACCGGCTCGTCCTTCACCTGGCAGGCCCGCCAGATGTCGCCGGCGCCGACCTCGTGCTCCATGACCGTCTCACCGGCGCTGTTCACCACGCGCACGGTGCCATCGACCGGGATCTCGAAGGTCTTGTCGTGCGAGCCGTACTCCTCGGCCTTCTGCGCCATCAGACCGACGTTGGGGATGGTGCCCATCGTGGTCGGATCGAAGGCACCGTTGGCCTTGCAGTCATCGATCACCGCGGCGTACACGCCGGCGTAGGACGAGTCGGGGATGACGGCCTTGCAGTCCTGGCGCTTGCCCTCCGGGTTCCACATCTTCCCCGAGTCGCGGATCATCGCCGGCATCGACGCGTCGACGATGACATCGCTCGGCACGTGCAGGTTGGTGATGCCCCGGTCGGAATCGACCATGGCCAGCTCAGGTCCCTCGAGCATGGCGATCGAGATGTCGGCCTCGATCGACGTCTGCTGCGTGTCCGACAGTGTCTCGACCCGGGCCAGCACGTCGGCCATGCCGTCGTTCACGTTCACGCCGAGACCGTCGAACGCCGACGGGTGCTTGGTGAACACGCTTCCGAAGTAGGCGGTGACGGCGTGGCCGAAGATGATCGGGTCGGACACCTTCATCATCGTGGCCTTGGGGTGGATGGAGAAGAGCACGTACTGCGC
>VERC01000093.1 GCA_018882825.1 Acidimicrobiia bacterium
TGCGGACGTACCGACGGCTGCTCGTGGTGCTGGTGGTGCTCCAGTTGGTGGACGCCACCTGCACCATGATCCTGCCGACCATCAACGAGATGCTGATCGACGACGGCATCCTCACCGGCGACACCGCCTACATCTGGAAGATGGGCGCGATCATGCTGGCCATCTCGCTGGTCCAGGGCGTGTTCGGCGTCGGGGCGATGTGGTACGGCTCCCGGGCCGGACTCGGCTTCGGCCGCGATGTCCGCGACGACCTGTTCGCCAAGGTCACGTCGTTCTCGTCGCGCGAGGTGGACCGATTCGGTGCGCCGTCGCTCATCACCCGCATCACCAACGACGTGCAGCAGATCCAGATGCTGGTGGTCATGCTGCTCACGATGGTGATCTCCGCGCCCATCACCATCATCGTCGGGTTCATCCTCGCCTTCCGTGAGGACGGTCCGCTGTCGCTGGTGCTGGTGGCGGCCGTACCGATGCTGTTGCTCATCATGGGCGGGATCATCGGCAACGTCGTGCCCCAGTTCCGGACCATGCAGATCCGTATCGATCGAATCAACGCCGTGCTGCGTGAACAGATCGTGGGCATGCGCGTGGTGCGGGCCTTCGTGCGCGAACCACTCGAGACGGAGCGTTTCGACGAGGCCAACGCCGACCTCACCCGCACCGCCACCATCGCCAGTCGACTGATGTCGATGATGTACCCGTCGGTGATGTTCGTGATGAACGTCTCCAGCGCCGCGGCCGTGTGGGTGGCCGGCGATCGCATCGGTGCCGGCGAGATGAACGTGGGCGCGCTCATCGCCTTCCTCACCTATCTGGTGCAGATCCTCATGGCCGTGATGATGACGACCTTCGTGTCGGTGCTGTGGCCCCGCGCCGCGGTGTGCGCCCAGCGCATCGACGAAGTGCTGGCCACCGACACCTCGGTGGTGATCGCCGACGATCCCGTCACTGAACTCCCTCGAACCGGAACGGTGGAGTTCCGCAACGTCGGCTTCATCTGGCCCGGCGCCGAGGAGTCGGTGCTCGACGACATCTCGTTCATCGCCCGACCGGGCACGACCACCGCCATCCTCGGCTCGACCGGCTCGGGCAAGACCACTCTGGTCAACCTCATCCCCCGACTCATCGACGCCACCTCCGGCGCGGTGCTCGTCGACGGCGCCGATGTGCGCGACCTGCATCCCGAGGTGCTGTGGCGGCGGGTGGCGGTGGTGCCCCAGCGGCCCTATCTGTTCACCGGCACGGTCGCCTCGAACCTGCGCTTCGCTGACGGCGACGCCACCGACGCCGATCTGTGGACGGCCCTCGAGATCGCCCAGGCCGCCGATTTCGTGCGGGCCATGCCCGACGGCATCGACTCATCCATCTCCCAGGGCGGCACCAACGTGTCGGGCGGCCAGCGCCAACGTCTCGCCATCGCCCGGGCCCTGGTGCGCAAGCCCGACGTGTACGTGTTCGACGACTCGTTCTCGGCCCTCGACCTGGCCACCGATGCCCGTCTGCGCGCTGCGCTGGCCCCGGTGACACAGCAGGCGGCGATGATCATCGTCGCCCAGCGGGTCTCCAGTATCCGCCTCGCCGACCAGATCCTCGTGCTCGAGTCGGGTCGTTTGGTGGGCAGGGGCACGCATCACGAGTTGCTGGACTCGTGTCCCACCTACCTGGAGATCGTCGAATCGCAGATGTCGGCCGAGGAGGCGGCATGAGCGACGAGTTGACCAACACCGGCGGCGGTCAGACCGAGACGCAGCGCAAGGCCCAGGAACAGGCCCGCATGGCCGGCGGTCCGCGCATGGGCAGCGCCGCAGTGCCGGTGGAGCGCTCACGGGACCTGCGCAACTCCACGCTGCGGATGATGTCGTGGATGCGACCCGACTGGTTCAAGCTCGGCCTCGTGTTCATGCTGGCCGTGGCCAGCGTGGTGCTGTTCGTGTTGGGCCCGAAGATCCTCGGCAACGCCACCACCGAGATCGTGCGCGGCGTCATGTCACCGGCCGGTATCGACTACCCGGCCCTGCACCGCACCCTCCTGATCGTGGCCGGGCTGTACGTGGGTTCGGCGGTGCTGGCCTACGCCCAGGGTCTGCTGCTGGCCGGCATCATCCACCGGGCGATGCGCCGGGTGCGCGCCGCGGTGGAGGACAAGATCAACGCCCTCCCCCTCGGTCACATCGACCGCTCCCCTCGTGGCGATCTGCTCAGTCGGGTCACCAACGACATCGACAACATCGCCCAGAGCCTGGCCCAGACCTCGTCGATGATCACCACCTCGGTGCTCACCGTCGTCGGTGTGTTCGTGATGATGCTCACCATCTCGGTGCTGCTCACCGTGATCGCCGTGTCGACGGTGCCGATCACGATCTGGTTGGTGCGCGTCATCGCCGCCCGTTCCAAGAAGCGGTTCATCGCCCAGTGGTCACACACCGGCTCGCTGAATGCCCAGGTGGAAGAGGCCTTTGCTGGTCACGCACTGGTGAAGGTGTTCGGTCAGCAACAGCAGGTGCAGCAGCGCTTCCGTGACACCAACGACGAGCTCTACACCGCGGCGTTCGGCGCCCAGTTCATGTCCGGCCTGGTGGCCCCGACGATGATGGTGCTGTCCAACATCAACTACGTGATGATCGCCGTGGTCGGCGGTCTGCGCGTGGCGTCGGGCAATCTCAGCATCGGCGACATCCAGGCGTTCATCCAGTACTCACGCCAGTTCACCCAGCCCATCAACCAGCTGGCGTCGATGTTCAACACGTTCCAGTCGGGCATCGCCTCGGCCGAGCGGGTGTTCGAACTGCTCGACGTCGACGAGCAGAGCCCGGACCCGGCCGACCCGGTGGTGGTGGCCGACCCGCGCGGTCGAGTGGAGTTCGACAAGGTGTCGTTCTCGTACTCGAAGACCGAGCCGCTCATCACCGATCTGTCGCTGATCGCGGAGCCGGGTGAGACGATCGCCATCGTCGGTCCCACCGGCGCGGGCAAGACCACGCTGGTGAACCTGTTGATGCGCTTCTACGACATCGATGCCGGCGTGATCCGTCTCGACGGGGTCGACACCGCCACGATGCGTCGTGACGACCTGCGCAGCGAGATCGGCATGGTGCTGCAGGACACGTGGCTGTTCAGCGGCACCATCTACGACAACCTCGCCTACGGCAACCTCGATGCCACTCCGGAACAGATCTTCGCCGCCGCCCGGGCCACGCACGTCGACCACTTCGTGCGGTCGATGCCCCACGGCTACGACACGGTGCTCGACGACGAGGCGTCCAACCTGTCGGCCGGCGAGAAGCAGTTGCTCACCATCGCCCGGGCCTTCCTCGCCGATCCGACCATCCTCATCCTCGACGAGGCCACCAGCTCGGTCGACACCCGCACCGAGGTGCTGATCCAACAGGCCATGCGAGCGCTGCGCACCAACCGCACGTCGTTCGTGATCGCCCACCGGCTCTCCACCATCCGCGATGCCGACACGATCCTGGTGATGGAGCAGGGTCGGATCGTCGAACAGGGTGACCACGAGCAGTTGCTGGCCGCCGGTGGGGCCTATTCCCGTCTCTACAACGCGCAGTTCGCTGCGGCCGCCGTCGATCTCGACGCCTGAACGCCGCCGACGTCACGATCACCGTCCCGGTCACCATCACGATCACGTGCACGACCCGATTGGTGCTGGCACCCGATCGATGTCACACTGATGGTGCGGTCGGGCAAGTGGCCCGAGCCGTATGAATCGAAATCAGAGAAAAATGACTACAGGTACCGTGAAGTTCTTCAATTCCGAGAAGGGCTTCGGCTTCATCTCACGCGAGCAGGGCGACGACGTGTTCGTCCACTTCTCCAACATCGAAATCGACGGGTACAAGACCCTCGACGAAGGCCAGAAGGTCGAGTTTGAGGTGGCCCCCGGCCGCAAGGGCGAAGAGGCCCTCAAGGTCCGCCCCGTCTGATCGACCCCGATCGCGAAGGACGACTGCCGCCGGCCCCGCCGGCGGCAGTTCCGCGTCCGGGCCCGGGCCCGGTGTCACAGGCACCTGTCAGATTCGTTGTTCCTGTAGACCCATCGCCCCGAAGGAGGCCCCATGCCCGCCCGTGCCCACCACATCGTCGACATCGAGAACCTGCTCGGCCTGACCCACGGTCAGCCCGTGGCTCCTGCCGCCGGGCCCCTTTACCGGGCCGTGGCCGGCGTCGGCCCGAACGATCTGCTCACCGTGGCCGCCGACCGGTCCCGTGCCTTCGAGGTCCGTGCGGCCTTCCCGGGGGCCGAGGTGCGGTGGGGTGCCGGTCCCGACGGGGCGGATCTGGCCCTGCTCGCCGCCGCCGACGTGGATCTGCTGGCCCGCCGGTTCGACACCCTGGTCATCGGCAGTGGTGACCACCTGTTCTGGGATCTGGCCTACCGGGCTCGGGTCGCCGGGCTGAAGGTCGTCGTGGTGTCACGGCCGAGGGGACTCAGCCGGGTGCTCGCCTCCCAGGCCGACGAGGTGATCGCCATGGCGTCACTGGTCGACGGCGGTCTGCCGCCCGGCCTCACCACCGCCGCCTGAACGACGCGCCGCATCCAGCAGCGCGAGCGCAGCGCGCCGAGCCCTGAGTCGGTCAGATGTTGCCGACACCCGGCTTCCGTAGCCCGAGGCTGTCTTCAATCCGAGGAGAACCCGAAGAGGTTGCTCGAGTCGGTGATCCGCGCGTCGGATGAGTTTCACCGCGTCCGAGTGCGATCGACCCGTTGAATGAACTCCGAGCCGGCGACAACAGACGACATCAGATGCAGCAATTCCGGCCAAGACGCTCAGGCTGATGAATGCATCCACATGGCTGCTGTCATCTGCATGCTCATCGAGGAGCAAGGCCGCCGACCAGAACTGTTCCGCCTTGGCCAGTCGTCCGATCGCCACCTCGACCGGACACTTCTTCGTCGTCAGATCAGCGACCACCTCGTCGACGACTCCCGAGTCGAGTGAAGTACTCCAAGGGGCCAGCGAGGACGATGCCGTCGCGGGCGATGTCGATCAGCACCTTGGCACCACCGCGGACTCCCGAGCGACAGTCATCCGACCCCATTTCCAGTACTCGGGTGTCGTTGCCCGTCCAGACCGAGACCTGATCTTCGAGATCGGCGATCTGCTCTCGCCAGGATGTCGACTCGGAATCGATCCGCTGCGGGCGAACGACGAAGAGGTCGAGGTCACTCCCGGCGCGCATGGTTCCCTTCGCTCCCGATCCGAAGAGCGCCGCGAACTCGGCGGGTTCTGACCAACCCTCGAAAAGGACTCGCAATCGGACGATCAGTTCCTCACCGAGGGCAGCGAGCGAGACGATGGGGCCTGCGGCCAGATGTCGTCGATTCAACCGATAGACACCCGCCCGACCCACGACCCGTCGTTCGACGACGCCCTGCTCGACCAGACGATCGAGGGAAGCGCGTATCCCCTCGACCGAACGGTGGGCACTCAGCCGCTGGATCTCGGGGGGCGTGAACTCGGCATCGGCGCGAGCCAGGACCGTGAGAACGTCTCCGTCGACAGCCGACGTGACCGTGAGAAATGGTCGATGCAACTGCATAGGTAGAATACTACCGATAAACGTGAAATTTCCCCTGAAGGCGATCGGGCACAAAGGTCGCGTTGACGACGCGCCGGTGGGGTGCCCCGTCAGGCACACTCGTGCGCATGATCGATCCCGCCGTGAAGCGTTGTCTGGGCCAGATGATCAAGGGTGTGCAGGTGGTGGCCGCCACCCACGACGGCGTCACCCGGGCGTACACCTCGCACTGGGTGACGCAGGTGTCGTTCGCCGAACCGGTGGTGATGGCCTCGATCTCACCCAAGCACGACACGTGGCCTCTGATCGAGGCCAGTGGCCGGTTCACGGTGTCGTTGCTGGCCGGCGACCAGATCACCGAGGGTCAGTACTTCTCGTATCCCGGTCGCAAGTTCCACCACATCGCCACCGAGTTCCTCGACGACAACGACGGGCATCCGATCGTGCCGGGCTGCGTGGCGTGGTTCACGTGCGAGATCTTCGACCGCATGACGATGATCGACCACGAGCTGGTGTTCGGTCGCATCGTGGCCAATGGCACCGGTCGCCTGGGTGAGCCGCCGCTGCTGTACTCGAGTCGCCACGGGTGGCGCATCACCGGCGACAAGGCCCGCGAGGCCGGTGTGTCGGTGCGCGACGTGCTGCTCGAGCGGGTGCGCGAGGCCGGGTTCGACGACGCGGGCGACGACGCCGGAGACGACGAGTGACCATCCCGTTCGCCGAACGTCCGCCGGTGGAGCGCGATGTGCACACCGACGAGTTGCCACCGCTGCCCCAGCGCGACTCGCGCATCGACGCCTCGCGCTGGATCGAGGCGCCCGAGATCGTCCGCACCCTCGGCGACGACCTCGATCCCGCCGATGGCGCCACCGAGGCCGGATTCCTGCGACGGATCGGGCCGTGGCTCTTGTGGCGGGCCGGTCCGCCCAGTGGCGCCGATGCCCGCTACGCGGCGGTGCACGCCGACGATCTGACCCGGATCTCCACGTTCCGACTGTTCCCCGACGGTTCCGGCTCCGGGATCGGACCCGACGGGGTCGAGCACACCCGGTTCCGCAGCTGGAAAGAGGCCCTGCGCGACGCCGGGTGAACGGCCTCATCACTACCTGATGCGCAAACGTGCGAAGCTTCAAGCCATGGCGGTGACTCCTGTCGATGACGACTGGCTCGTTCGGCAGGCTGCATTCCGCTTCGTTGAAGAGAGCTCGGAGTCGAACGGTGGGGTCATTCACTTCTCGACTCTTCAGTCTGGCTTCGAGTTCATGGGGAACCGCATCACACTCGCGGGAATGAGGGGGATTTGGACTCCCCGAGTTGGAACCGCAGGCCCGATCTCTATTCGCACCAGCGCTCGCGACCCATACGGAGATGAGATCGACGAACGTGGTCTGCTCGAATACCACTACTTCATCGACTCGAAGCGGCCTCGCGAGGAATCCTTCGGGCATCGGGATAATGCCGGTCTACGCCGGCTGATGGAGCAGGGTCGACCGCTGATCTATCTGCAGTCAGTGGGCGATGGCTTCTACGCTCCGATCTGGCCAATGGTGATTGTCGATGACGACCCGATGAATCATCGATTCAAGATGGCATGCGAGGACATCAACGCGCTGGCACCCGGACTTGCACCGTCACAGCTAGACGAAGCTCGACGCGCCTACGTCACAAGAGTCGCAATGGTTCGCCTTCACCAGGCGGGGTTCCGTAACAAAGTGCTTGCTGCATATCGGAATCGCTGCACCATCTGTCGGCTCAAACATCCGGAGTTGCTGGATGCAGCACATATCGTTCCGGATAAGCATGAGCTCGGTGATCCAGTGGTTCCGAATGGACTGTCGATGTGCAAGATCCATCATGCGGCTTTCGACGCCAACATCATCGGAATCCGTCCTGATCTTGTTCTGGAAGTGAAGACCGAGGTGCTCCAGGAAGTTGATGGTCCAATGTTGCGATTCGGAATCCAGGAAACGCATGGCACCATATTGGTTGCGCCCAACCGCGTCGTCGATAGACCCGACCCGATTCGTCTTGAGATCAGGTACGAGCAATTCCGGAGTGCTGGTTGAGGCCCGGACAGGTCCAAGCCCGTCGGTAGTGTCCGTGGCGTGAACGAACGCACGCCGGCGAACCGGGCCCAGGCCGACTACTGGACGACCGAGGGCGGTCCCAGTTGGGTGCGGCACGAGCGGATGTACGAACGCATGCTGGCCCCGTTCGACGACGCGCTCCTCGCCGCCGTCAACCCCACCGACCGAACCACGGTTCTCGACATCGGCTGCGGATTCGGGGCCACCTCGCTCGCCTTCGCCGCCCGCGGTGCGACTGTGCGCGGTGTCGACTTGTCACCGCCCATGATCGACCGGGCCCGCCAGCGGGCCGGCACGGCGACGGTCGACTTCGCCGTCGCCGACGTGCAGACCGACGATCTCGGCGGACCGCACGACGCAGTGATCAGCCGCTTCGGGGTGATGTTCTTCGACGATCCGGTGCAGGCCTTCACCAACATGGCGTCGGCCACCGCACCCGGGGGTCGGCTGGCCTTCGTGTGCTGGCAGCCGATGGAGGCGAATCCGTGGATGACCCTGCCGTCGCAGGTGGTCCGGGGTCTGCTCGACGAACCACCCCCGGCGCCGTCGGGTCCCATGCCCGGCCCGAACCCGTTCGCCTTCGGTGACGCCGACCACGTGCGCACCATCCTCGATGCTGCGGGTTGGAACCCGATCGACATCGCCTCGTGCACACCGACCATCGACATGGGTGGTGACGACGGTGTTGCCGGTGCGGTGGCCCAGGCCCTCAACGGCAGCGCGGTGAAACTGCTGCTGGCCGCCGGCGACGAATCGGTGCGCGCC
>VERC01000094.1 GCA_018882825.1 Acidimicrobiia bacterium
CTGTTGCAGACCCGCCCCGAGCGGAAGCCGCGAGGTGGAGCCCGCCTCGGTGTAGGTGCGCGGCCCGAAGCCGGACTTGCCGTCACTGAGGTCGTCGATGGTGAACGTCCACGCCCCCCGGGCGTCGGGGACGACAAGGGTCGGGGTCAGCGAGGTCGACACCCAGGTCGACGGCGTGATCTCGGTACCCACGTAGGTGGGCACGAGCTGGGTGCCGCCCGCGCCACGGGGCAGGGCGGACAGTCTCGTCGGGTCACCGGACAGGCCGGATGCATTCCTCGGCGACGATGCTCCCGAGGTGCACCCGGCGAGGATCGCGAGGGTGACGACGAGGACGACCAGAGGTCGCATCGCCGAGCGCATGGTCGTCACACCGATCGTCCCCGGACCCGTTCGACCGTCAGAAGTTGGTGATGGAGACGATGGCCTGGCGGTAGTCGTCGGAGTCGGTGAGCGACGGCGTGTTGCACTTGAAGGTGGCCGTGGCCGAGGTGTTGCTCACGATGCACGTCGACTTGTTGACCCACTTGTCGCTCTCGTACTCCATCTTGATGGTGATGGTGACGGGCACACATCCCGACAACGAGTCGATGCAGTAGTTCGCCGTCCACGAGTGCCCGTCCTTAGAGCCGGCCGACCTGTACGCGCCGATGAAGACCCGCCCGCCCGTCGGGATGGTCGCGAGATCGGGACTGGTGCCGGCCGGATCCACGAGGAGACCGGCTCCGGGGACGGGTTCGGAACCGGCCTGGAGCGACATCGATCGACCGGAGTTGTTGTTGATGGTGATCTGCAGCGGCAGGTTGCCGAGGTCCCAGTCGACCTTCGGGTTGTAGTCCTGAGTGGCACCACCGGCGATGCGGCAGGTGATGAAACTCCCGTTGACACAGGAGAACACGGTGCTCGTCGTCGAATACGGCAGCGATACGTAGAGCTCGGCCTGGGCCTGTTGGAGCGAATAGGGCGCCATGTTCGAACCCACGTACGTGGTGGTCGTGACCCCCTGGAAGATCTTGTTGGGCATGAACTGGATGGCGGCGGTGCCGAAGAACGGATTGGGGTAGGTGTAGCGGGGGCCCTTCATCTCGGCGTTCTGGGCCCAGACACCCTCGGTGCGGACTGCGCCGTAGTGGGGGCCCTCGCTCACGCAGGTGTGATCGTCGAAACTGCACCCCGCCTTGGTGACGCCCAACGGGAACTTGCCGCCGAGCACACCCGGGGCCGTGAACTTGCGGGTGCGGTTCGTCATCACGTTGCAGACGGTGGCGCTCCTGACCCACTGGAAGCCGCTGTCGCCGTTGTCGTTCTGTGGCCGCAGGCACCAGTCGTCCTTGTTGACCGAGACGTACGGATTTCCCCTCGGGCGGCTGTAGCCGGTGGTGTCGATGCCTGACGCAGCGGCGACTTCGGCGTCGGCGGCGCTGCGCTGGGTGTCGGAGTCCCTCGCCGACGAACAGGCCGAGAGCACGGGACCGAGGGCCAGTAGGAGTACCACGGCCGGGAGGAGGAATCGACGTCGGTTCACTTCACATTCCTTTCAGAAGTTGGTTATCGAGACAATGGCCTGACGCCAGGCGTCATCGTCGTTCAGCGCGGGTTGGTTGCACTTGTAGGTGGCCGTCGCCGAGGTGTTGTTCACGAAGCACGTCGACTTGTTGACCCACTTGCCGCCCTCGTTCTCCATCTTGATGGTGATGGACACGGGGACGCAGCCGGACAGCGAGTCGATGCAGTAGTTGGCCGTCCACGAGTGCCCTTCGTTGGAGTTGGTCGACCGGTACCCGCCCACGATCACCCGTCCGCCGGAGGGGATGGTGGTGAGGTCGGTGCTGGTACCGCTCGGGTCGACGAGGAAGCCGACACCGGGCACCGGCCTCGATCCCGACTGGATCGACATCGGACGTCCGGAGTTGTTGTTGATCGTGATCTGCACCGGCAGCGTGCGGAAGGTGTAGCGGGGACGGGGGAAGTCGCCGTTGACCGACCAACTGCTCCGATCGAGCGAGCAGGCGATGAACTGACCCGACCCGCGACAGTCGCCGTAGTTGTCGTCCGTCCACGGGGTGGAGAAGAACGCCTTGGCCGGGGTCTGGTTCAGGTTGAGCGGGGCCTGGGTGCTCCCCACGTAGACCAACTGCTCCGTGCCGGCCTTCTGCGCCGAGGACCGGAACTGGATGGCGGCCAGGTTGAGGAAGGGGTTCGGGGTCAGGACGCGGATGCCGTAACCGTTGTCGTTCTTGTAGTTGCGGATCCGCCCGTAACGTTTGCCGGTGGCCACGCACGGATCGCCCAGGGCCCGGTCGCCCTCGTCGTCACGACCGCATTCGGCATAGGGGACGGTGAGGGCGAACTTGTCGGACAACTGCCCGGGGGCGGTGAACCGGCTGGTCTGGTTGTCGAAAATGAAGCAGGTCGCGATGGCCGCCGCTTCGAACAACCCTGGACTGACCTCCGAACAGAACTTGTCCACGTCGACACTCGTGTTGGGGTCACCGTTGGTGCGCGTCTGGATGAACGAGTTGCCGAAGTTGCTCAGATCGGGGAACCCGGAGGCCGACCGCTGCGCGCCGTCGGATCGGGCCGCGTCGCGCAGTCCGTCCGAACAGGCGGTGGCCACCAGGGCCAGTCCGGCGACCAGGACGAGCACCGACAGAGGTCGGCGCCGGGAGTCGGGCTTCGCAGTCATGGAACGCACCGTACCATGACGTCAACGCTGTTTACTTTCGCCCCGCCGGCGAGTCGGCGCCGCTCAGCCGCGACGGGCCAGGAGTTCCTCGGCGATCTGCACGGCGTTGAGCGCGGCGCCCTTGCGCAGGTTGTCACCGGACAGGAACAGCGACAGGCCGTGCTCCACGGTGGAGTCGACCCGGATACGGCCGACGAAGGTCGGGTCGACCCCGGCGGCCATGAGCGGCGTGGGGACGTCCACCAGTTCGACACCCGGGGCCTTGACCAGCAGCCGCCGGGCGGTCTCGGGCGTGATCGGGCGGTCGAAGACCGCCGACACCGACAGCGAATGACCCGTGTACACCGGCACGCGCACGCAAGTCGCGGTCACGCGCAAGTCGGGAAGTTCCAGGATCTTGCGGCTCTCGTTGCGGAGCTTCTGCTCCTCGTCGGTCTCGCCGAGACCGTCGTCGACGAGCTTCCCGCAGAACGGCACGACGTTGTAGGCGATGGGGGCGACGAACTTCTGGGGGGCGGGGAACTCCACGGCGGTCCCGGCCATGGCCAGCGCGGCGGCCCCGTCACCGACCTTCACGATCTGCTCCTCGAGTTCGGCCGTGCCGGCCAGTCCGCCACCGGAGACCGCCTGGAACGTGGTGACGTTCACGGCCACCAACCCGGCCTCGGCGGCCAGTGGCTTGAGCACCGGCATGGCCACCATCGTCGTGCAGTTGGGATTGGCGACGATGTTGCGGGGGATCGAGTCGAGGGCGTGCGCGTTGACCTCGGGCACCACCAACGGCACCTCGGGATCCATGCGCCAGGCCGACGAGTTGTCGATGACGATCGCACCGCTGTCGGCCACTCGCGGTGCCAGGGTCGTCGACGTGGCCCCACCGGCCGAGAACAGCACGATGTCGAGACCGGTGTAGTCGGCGGAGTCGGCGTCCTCGACCTCGATCTCCCCATCGGCCCACGGCAGACGACGACCCGCCGAGCGGGCCGAGGCGAACAGACGGAGTTGGGTGAGGGGGAACTGCCGCTCGGAGAGGACGGCACGCATGACGCCGCCCACCTGACCGGTCGCTCCCACGATGCCGATGCGCATAGGGTCCGAAACCCTACGGGAGGGCCCCGACGGTCACCAACCCCATTGGGAAGGACCGGTCGTGACGGGCCGCGACGCCGTCGACGGGCCGCGATCCCGTCCCGGAGGCGGTTCAGTCGACGTAGACCGGGCCCTCGGCCAGACCGAACCGGTCGTGGAGCGCCTGCACGGCCAGTTCCACCTGCGCCTCGGCCACCACACAACTGACCCGGATGGCCGAGGTGGCGATCATCTCGATGTTGATGCCGTTGTCGGCCATGGTCTCGAACACGGTGGCGGCCACACCCGGATGGGACTTCATCCCGGCGCCGACCACGCTGACCCGGGCGATGGCCGGCTCACTGGTCACTCGGCTGGCCCCGATCTCGGCGGCATGGCTCTCGCAGATCGAGATGGCGGACGACAGTTCACCGTGGGGCACGGTGAACGAGATGTCGGTGACACCGTGGTCGGAGGTGTTCTGCACGATGAGGTCGACATTGATGTCCGCGTCGGCCAGGGCCCGGAAGACGCGGGCGGCGATGCCCGGTCGGTCGGCGACACCGCCGATGGTGACCTTGGCCTCGTCGGCATCGTGGACGACGGCCGAGACGATGGCCTGTTCCATGGACGGATCCTCCTCGGTGACGATCGTTCCGGGTTCCCAGGTGAACGCGGAGCGCACGTGCAGGTCGACCTTGTGGGTGCGGGCGAACTCGACACACCGCATCGCCGGTTTGGGACAGCCGTTGGCCGTCATCTCCAACAACTCGTCGAAGCTGACCCGATCCATCTTGCGGGCGTTCGACACGATCCGCGGGTCGGTGGTGAACACCCCGGTGACATCGGTGTAGAGCTCGCACGAATCGGCGCCCAGCGCGTGGGCCAGCGCCACGGCCGTCGTGTCGGAACCACCACGACCGAGGAAGGTCACGTTGTTCTCGGGTGAGACACCCTGGGCACCACCGACGACGGCCACCCGTCCGGCGGCGAGGGCCTCGACCACCCGAGTGGGTCGCACCTCGACGATCTTGGCGTTGCGATGGGTGGAGTCGGTGAGGAAGCCGGCCTGCGAGCCGGTGAACGATTCGGCCTCGATGCCCCGGTCGGCGATGGCCATGCACAGCAGCGCCATGGCCTTGCGCTCCCCGGCGGTGACGAGCATGTCCATCTCGCGCCCCGGTCGGGTGTCGGACACCTCGGCGGCGATGCGCAACAGATCGTCGGTCTCCTTGCCCATGGCGGAGATGACCACCACCACCTGGTCACCGCGCCGCACGGTGCGGGCCACGTGATCGGCCACGGCTCGCATGCGGTCGGGATCACCGACCGAGGTGCCACCGAACTTCTGGACGAGGAGGGCCACGGGCGAGACGCTACCGGTCGCCCCTGTCCGTTCCGGAATCGCTCCTAGGCTCGGAGCGTGGGCACCAACTCCGACCGTCGTCGCCGCGAATCCGAGCGGGAGCGCCGACAGGCGGCGATCCAGCGCCAGCGGGCCCGAGTGGAACGACGGCGGAAGTTCATGGCCGCCGGCATCGCCGCCGTGGTGGTGTTGGCCGGTTTCGCCGGCTTCCTCGGTTCGCGGAGCACCCGTGACTCGACCACGACGACCACGGCATCGACCACCACGTCGACCGCGCTGCCGGCCGATGGCGTGGCGCCCGTGCCGGCTGCGCCCGGGGCGACACTGACCGGTCCGACCCCGTGTCCGGCCGAGGACGGCTCGTCGCCCCGCACCACCCGGTTCGCCTCGGCCCCGCCCACGTGCATCGACACGAGCCGTTTCCTGCGGGCCCGCTTCAGCACGACGGCCGGCGACTTCACGGTGCAGTTGAACCCGCGACTGGCCCCGCAGACCGTCAACACCTTCGTGGTGCTGGCCCGGTACCGCTACTACGACGGCCAACCGCTCACCACCGTGCGCACCCGCGGGTCGTTCTCGTTCGGCATGGCCTTCACCGGTGGCGGCGGCGAGCCGGGCTTCGCCATACCCGGCGAAGTACCCGCTGGGGGCACCGTGTTCACGCCCGGTTCGCTGTCGATGGCGCCGGCCTCGGCGTCGAACGGCATCGGCGGACGACTCGTCCTGGCCACGTTCGAAGCGGCGCCGGGCAACGATCAGGACGTCACGCCCCTCGGGATCATGCTCGACGGTGACGACACGCTCACCGCCATCGACGCGCTGGCCAGTCGCACCGGACTCCCGACCACGCCCGTGTCGATCCGCTCGATCACCATCACCACCGGCGGCACCATCTCCTGACGGAAATCTCGGCCGGGCGAATTGGTAGCGTCCTGCGCCGATGGGGTCGACCAAACGTGAACGCAAGAAGGCCGGCCACCGCGCCCGCCTCGAACTGGAGCATCGACTCGACCGACGCGACCGACGCCGTCGCCGGGCACTGACCATCGGCGCATCCGTCGTGGGCGTGATCGCCTTCGGCGCGCTGCTCTGGGCCGTGAGCAAGCCGGGCACCCCGACCACCACGGCGGCCAGCACCTCGACCTCGTCGACCTCGTCGACGTTGTTCCCCGAGTTGCCGTCGGCCGCCGGCAAACCGTGCGTCGACGTGGCCAATCCCCTACCGGCCGGCGCACCGTCGGTGCCGATGCCGGTGGGCACGGTTCCCACCTCGCTGGTGGTGACCGACCTGACCGTGGGCTCGGGCGCACCCGTGGTCGCCACTGACGACGTGACGGTCCAGTACATCGGTGTCGCCTGCTCGACCGGTCTCATCTTCGACTCGACGTGGACCCGCGGACAGCCGGCCACCTTCGGACTCGATCAGGTGATCCCCGGCTGGACCCAGGGACTGGTCGGCATGCAACCCGGCGGTCGACGCCTGCTGGTGATCCCGTCCGACCTCGGGTACGGCCCGTCGGGTCAGGGCGCCAAGATCGGACCGGACGAGGCGCTGGTCTTCGTGGTCGACCTCATCTCGGCCACACCGGCGCCCACACCCACCACCGCCGCGCCGAACTGAGACCGGCACCGACGGACGGTCAGTGCCGGGCCTCGGGAAGTTCGGCGAAGGGCACGACCGCGCCCTGACGGTGGGCCACGACCTCACCGACGCCGGCCACTCGCCACCGACCATCGCCGGTGTCGTCGATGAGCGCGGTACGGGTCGGCAGTTCGACGAGCAGCACCGACGGTGAGGCCAGTTTGATCGTGCGCTGCACCATGTCCCGTGACTTCTCGTCGCTGTGGGTCATGATCGCCACGTCGGGCAGGAGGCCCAGGCCCACGGTGAACGCACCACCGCGGATGTCGATCATGGGGTCGCACAACACATCGGTTCCCCCGCCCGAACCGACGAGCGCCGCACCGCCCTCCCACGCCGAGATGATCGCGTCGTACACGGGCGTGTCGAGCAGGACCGAGCGCATGTGCATCGGCGAGACACCGGTGAGATAGATCATCCGCGCCGCTCGCACCGCGGCCACGTTCTCGGCCGACATGGCATCGGCCCGCGTGTACACGGGCACCTCGACCACTCCGAGACCGAGGGAGGCGAACCACGTCCGGGCCTTGTCGACGGTGCGCGCCGGGTTCTCGTAGGCCCAACCGGTGGGGAGCAGCGCCACCTCGGTGGCACCGACGGCGGCGGCGAGCTCGGCGTCGAAGGTGCACCCCTCGGTGAACTCGTGGCCTCCCACGAGGGCGAGCGGTCCGGTCATGGTGTCTCCTGTCGATGTTCGACACGTCGGGCGTCGATGGCCACGAAGTGTCGCAGGGTGGGAAGTACGGAGCGGATCTCGAAGCGCTCGATGTCGTCGATGACGAGCGAGGTCGTGCGCACCGCGGCGGGAAGGTCACGACCGAGGTGGAATCCACGCGTCGATCGAGCGAGAGCGAACGGGGTGACTGCGACCATGCGCAGCGTCCCCGGCCGGGCCACCGGCTCGATCGCGATGAGGCGGCCTGTGGGTGTCAACAGTCGATCGATGGCGACCAGCGCTGCCGCCAGATCGGGGAAGCGTACGAGTTGGGCGACCGACACCACGGCGTCGAAGTCCTCGACCGGGTGTCCGGCCTCCGTCTCGATGGCGGCCATCGAATCGATGGCGCTGGCCAGGAGCAGCCGTGCCGCCGGCTCATCGAGATCGAGAACGCGTCGGCCGGCCAGACCGGCGAGCGCCGCAGCATGTCGCGTCACCAGCGCCGACTCGACCGCCGTCGGAAAACGACGTGCTCGCTCCTCGATCTCGAACGACATCCCCGGCACGGGCCGCACGCTACCGGCCGACCTCGCGTGCCTCCGCAGCCCGACCCATCGCCACCGTGGTCGATCGCACCGACCCCTACCGTTCGGTAACCTCGCCGCTTCCGCCGAGAACGGCCCGAGAAGGAAGTGAAGCCATGGACATCGCACGCATCGGCATCGTCGGCTCCGGGATCATGGGATCGGGCATCGCCGAGGTGGCCGCCACCAGTGGTTTCGAGGTCGTCCTGCGGTCCCGCTCCCTCGACAGCGCCCAGGCGACGGTGGCCGGCATGGCCAAGTCCCTGGCCCGGCAGGTGGAGAAGGGCCGACGCGAGCAGGCCGACGCCGACGCCGCGCTGGCCCGGGTCACGGC
>VERC01000095.1 GCA_018882825.1 Acidimicrobiia bacterium
GGCCATCGAGGCCGCCGCCGGTGACCTTCTCGTCCGGCTCGACCTGTTCGACGTGTTCCGGGGCGCCCCGGTGGCCCCCGGTCGGCGCAGCCTGGCTTTCCGTCTGCGGCTGCAGGCCACCGACCGGACCCTCGATGACGGCGACATCGCCGGCGTGCAGCGGGCCGTGGTCGAGGCGATCGGTGCCTTCGGCGGGATCCTGCGGGGCTGAGCCGACGGGGGCGACTGCCCGGGGATGATGAATAGTCTTGCATCACCCTGCATGCATGTCCTAGGGTCGCGGGGTGACCACCGTCGGCATCATCGGCGCCTCGGGCTACACCGGGGCTGAACTCCTGCGTCTCGTGGCCGGCCATCCCGACCTCGAACTGGGCTTCGCCACCGGTGACTCCCAGGCCGGGACGGTCGTGGCCGACCTCTACCCGAGTCTGGCTGCGGCGTGGCCGGACCTCGGATTCGTGGCCTTCGACCCGTCGTTGCTCGACGGTGTGGACCTCGTGTTCTGTGGACTGCCCCACGGCGCCTCGGCCGCGCTCATGCCGACCCTCGTCGAGCGGGTGCGGTGGGTGGTCGATCTGGCCGCCGACTTCCGGCTGACCGACCCGTCGCTCTACCCGGTCTGGTACGGCGATGATCACCCGTGCCCCGAACTGCTCGGTCGGTTCGCCTACGGGCTGCCCGAGTTGTTCCGGACCGCCATCGCCGACTCCTCGGCGGTGGCGGTGCCCGGCTGCTACCCGACGTGCACGGCCCTGGCCATCGCCCCGCTGGTGGCGGGTGGACTGGTCGCCACCGACTCGATCGTGGTCGACGCCGCCAGCGGAGTGTCCGGTGCCGGTCGTCCGCCCAAACCCAACACCACCTTCTGCACCGTCGACGAGGACTACACCGCCTACGGGCTGCTCGACCATCGGCACACGCCCGAGATCGAACAATCGGTGGCACGACTCGCCGGTGTCGGTGACGCGCGGGTGTTGTTCACCCCGCATCTGGCGCCCATGAGTCGAGGGATGCTCACCACCTGTTACCTGCGACCGACCGCGGCGGGCGCCGCGCGTTCCACGGCGGAACTGTTGGCGCTCTACCGGGAGCACTACGCCGACGAACCCTTCGTGGTCGTCACCGACGGCTCACCATCGACCAAGGCCTGTCTCGGCTCGAACACCGCGCACGTCACCGTGCGGGCCGACGCGCGCACCGGGCACATCATCGCCATCGGCGCCATCGACAACCTCACCAAGGGCGCGTCGGGTCAGGCCGTGCAGTGCGCCAACATCCTCACCGGTCGGTCCGAGACCACCGGGCTCTCGACCATCGGGGTGTATCCATGAGCGTGACCGCAGCCGCCGGATTCGTCGCCGCCGGCGTGGCTGCCGGCATCAAGGCGTCGGGACGTCCCGACCTCTCCCTGGTGGCCACCGACGATGGCGCGCCCGTGGCCGCCGCCGGGGTGTTCACCCGCAACCTCATGACCGCCGCTCCGGTCATCACCACCCGCGCTCACCTGGAGGCCACCGACGGACGGGCCGTGGCCGTGGTGCTCAACAGTGGCAACGCCAACGCTGCCACTGGCGATCAGGGACTCGCCGATGCCGAGGCCATGTGCGCGGCGGTGGCCGCCGAACTCGGTGTCACCGCCACACAGGTTCTGGTGTGTTCCACGGGTCTCATCGGTATCCCCATGCCGATCGACGTCATCACCGCCGGCATTCCCGATCTCGTCGCGGCGCGGTCGGCCGACGCCGGCCTCGACGCCGCCACTGCCATCATGACCACAGACACCGTGCCCAAGCAGGTGGTGATCGACGCCGGCGGATTCACCGTCGGCGGCATGGCCAAGGGCGCGGCGATGCTCTCGCCGAACATGGCCACGATGCTGGCTGTGCTCACCACCGATGCGGCCGCGACCAGTGCGCAACTGAAGGCTGCGCTGGTCGTCGGTGTGGCCGACTCGTTCAACGCCCTCGACGTCGACGGCTGCACCTCGACCAACGACACGGTGTTGTTGCTGGCCAGCGGTCGGGCGGGGCCGGTCGACCACGACGCGTTGGTCGCCGCCGTCAGCGAGGCCTGCGCCAGTCTCGCCGCGCAGATGTGCGCCGACGCCGAGGGCGCCACCAAGGTCGTGCGCATGACGGTCACCGGTGCCGCCACCGACGACGACGCCCGGGTGGGCGCGCGCTACGTGTCGAGGTCCAACCTGGTGAAGTGCTCGTGGTACGGCTGCGATCCCTACTGGGGACGGATCGCTTCCGATCTCGGGTCCTGTGGCATCCCCTTCGACCCGGCGCGGCTCACGGTGTCCTACGGCGGCATCGTCGTGTGTCGCGGTGCCGTCGACTCCGAGCACGACGAGGCGGCCGTGGCCGCCCACATGCAGGGCCGTCATCTCGACGTCGTGGCCGATCTCGGTCTCGGTGACGGCACTGCCACGATCCTCACCAACGACCTCACCCACGCCTACATCGACGAGAACATGGGGACGTCATGACCGCCTCCGCCAAGCCCGGCGCCGCCGCGCCCCTGGCCCACGACCCGAGGGCAGTGGCCACCGCCGAGGTCCTCATCGAGGCGCTGCCCTACATCCGGGCCTTCGCCGGGCGCACGATCGTGGTGAAGTTCGGCGGCAACGCCATGACCGACGATGCCCTGGCACAGTCGTTCGCCGCCGACATCGTGCTGCTCCACTCGGTCGGCATCCGCGTCGTGGTCGTGCACGGCGGTGGCCCGCAGATCGGTGAACTGCTCGGACGGCTGGGCAAGGAGTCGGAGTTCCGCGACGGTCTGCGGGTCACCGATGCCGAGACTCTCGACGTCGCGCGCATGGTGCTGGTCGGCAAGGTCAATCGCGACATCGTCGCCTCCATCAACGTGCACGGACCGATCGCCGTCGGACTGTCGGGGGAGGACGGTGGGTTGATCACCGCCAACCTGCGCGATCCCGAACTCGGATTCGTCGGTGACGTGGCCGACGTCAATCCCGCGCTGGTCGAGTCATTGCTGGCCGAACACCTCGTGCCCGTCGTGTCGACGATCGGCGCCGACGTCCACGGCCAGTCGTACAACATCAATGCCGACACCGTGGCCGGCGCCCTCGCCGGTGCCCTCGGGGCCGAGAAGGTGATCTACCTCACCGACGTCCCCGGGATCCTGCGCGATGTCGACGATCCGGCGAGCCTCATCGGCTCGACGACCCCGTCGCACATCGCCGAACTCGAGGCGAGCGGCGTGCTGTCGGGTGGGATGATCCCCAAGGTGCGGGCCTGTCTCGAGGCCATCGACGCCGGCGTGCCCGCCGTGCACATGCTCGACGGACGGGTGCCCCATGTGGTGCTGCTCGAACTGCTCACCACCGCCGGTGTGGGCACGATGATCACGCAGGACGGTGGAGCATGAGCACGCATTCCGAAGCAATGGGCGCGCCCGCAGGGCTCGATCACTGCCCGTTCATGCCCACCTACGGTGCGCCGGCCGTGCGCATGGTGCGCGGCGAGGGCGTCCGGCTGTGGGACGAGGACGGCCGCGAGTACCTCGACTTCCTCGCCGGCATCGCCGTGGTGTCGCTCGGCCACGCCAATCCGGAGATCGCCGAGGCCATCGCCGCCCAGGCGCGCACCCTGGTGCACGTGTCGAATCTGTACGGCACGGTGCCGGGCACGGAGGTGGCGCTCACACTCGACCGGTTGCTCGGTGGTGGGGGACAGATCTTCTTCACCAACTCGGGCGCCGAGGCCAACGAGGCGGCCATCAAACTCGCCCGCAAGTGGGGTCGCACCATCGGTGGCGGCGATCGCTACGCGGTGGTGAGCGCCCACGGCTCGTTCCACGGGCGCACCCTCGGTGCGCTGCACGCCACCGGACAACCGGCCAAGTGGGAGGGCTTCGGCCCGCTGCCCGAGGGCTTCCGGCACGTCACCTGGAACGACCTCGACGCGCTGGCCGCCGCCATCGACGACACGGTGGCGGCCGTGCTCCTCGAGCCGTTGCAGGGGGAGGGCGGTGTCAATCCCGCCACCGCCGCCTACGTCGAGGGCGTGCGGCGACTGTGCGACGAGCACGGTGTGCTGTTCATGATCGACGAGGTGCAGACCGGACTCGGTCGCACCGGTGAGTGGTTCGGCTTCCAGCACTTCGGCATCGAACCCGACGTCGTCACCATGGCCAAGGCGCTCGGCAACGGCATGCCCATCGGTGCCTGCTGGGCCCGGCGCGAGGTGGCGGCCGCGTTCTCGCCCGGTGACCACGGCACGACCTACGGCGGCCAGCCCCTGGCGGCTTCGGCGGCCCGGGCGGTGCTGGCCATCATGGAACGCGACAACGCCCCGCAGATGGCCGAGCGGGCAGGCTCGCGCTTGCGGCACCTCCTCGAGGACGTGCCCGGCGTGGCCGGCGTGCGTGGGCTCGGGCTGCTGCTCGGCGCCCAGCTCGAACCCGGGATCGACTCGAAGACGATCGCCGCCGACGCCCTCGCCGCCGGTCTCATCGTGAACGCCGTCACCCCCGACACGCTCCGGTTCGCCCCGCCCCTGATCGTCTCCGACGACGAGATCGACAGGGCGGTCGGGATCCTCACCGCGGTGCTGGCCGCCCGATCGACGGAGCAGAGCGAGTGAGACATCTCCTCGAGGTCGACGACCTGTCACCGTCGGAAGTGCGGGCCATCCTCGACCTCTCGCGTGCCCCCGCGCCGGCCGTACTGGCCGGACGGGGAATGGCCCTGTTGTTCGAGAAGCCGTCGGTCCGGACGCGCAACTCCATGGAGATGGCGGTGGTGCAACTCGGCGGTCATCCGTTGACGATCCGGCCCGACGAAGTCGGACTCGACGTGCGCGAGACGGTCGAGGACGTGACGCGCACTCTGGGCGCGTACCACGCCATGATCGGCGCCCGGGTGTTCGAACACTCGAAGGTCGAACGCATGGCCGTGTGCAGTGCGGTTCCCGTGGTCAACATGCTCTCCGACGACGCCCATCCGCTGCAGGCGTTGGCCGATGTGCTCACCATGGCCGACGAGTTCGGTGGTGTCGACGAGTTGGCAGACCGGACGATCGCCTTCGTCGGCGACGGCAACAACGTGGCCCGTTCGCTCGGCATCGCCGCCGGGATGTGCGGGATGCGGTTCCGGTTGGCCACGCCGCCGGGGTACGGACTGTCGGAACCGGATCTGGCCCGCATCGTCGCTGCCGGCACCGACCTGGTCGTCACCGACGATCCCGCCGAGGCGGTGGCCGGGGCCGATGCCGTCTACACCGACGTGTGGGCCTCCATGGGGCACGAGGACGAGGCCGACACCCGGAGGCGTGCCTTCGACGGCTTCACGGTCGATGACGAGCTCATGGCCCGACTCGCCCCGGAGGGGATCTTCCTGCACTGCCTGCCCGCCCATCGGGGCGAGGAGGTGACCGACGCCGTGCTCGAGGGATCGCGCAGTCGGGTGTGGCCGCAGGCCGAGAACCGCATGCACGCGGCGCGCGGCGCGCTGGTGTGGCTGATGGAGCACCGATGAACGAGAACGCACGACTGGGCAAGACGCAGCGTCAACATCTCGTGGCCCGCATCATCGAATCGACGTCGGTGCCCAACCAACAGGCGTTGGTCGAACTGCTGGCCGCCGAGGGAGTGGCGGCCACCCAGGCCACGGTGTCGCGTGACCTCGAGGACCTCGGCGCCATCAAGGTGCGCCTGCCCGGCGGGGAATCGGCCTACGCCATCCCGGCGCTGCCCACCGAACGCCGCGCCCCGGAGGATCACCTGCGTCGCGTCTTCGGGGACTGGGTGGTCGAGGTCGCCCATTCCGACAACATGGTCGTGGTCCGCACGCCACCGGGTTCGGCCCATGTGGTGGCGTCGGCCCTCGATCGGGCCGGGGTCGACGGGATCCTCGGCACCGTCGCCGGCGACGACACCATCCTCATCGTCGTCGATGCCGCCACGGGTGGCCGCGACGTGGCCGATCGACTGGCTGAACTGGCCGGACTGCACGGCTGAGAACTCGTACGGATCGCACGGATCGCACGGAGAACAAGGAGAACGACATGGCGAAGAGAGTGGTGCTGGCCTACAGCGGGGGACTCGACACCTCGGTGGCGGTGCGCTGGATGATCGAGAACTGGGGCGTCGAGGTGATCACCGTCGCCTGCGACGTGGGTCAGGAGGGCGACTGGGAGGGTCTGCAGGCCAAGGCGTTCGCCGCCGGCGCCATCGAGGCCATCGTGGTCGACTGCCGCGACGAGTTCGCCGACGACTTCCTGGCGCCGTCGATCAAGGCCAACGCGCTCTACGAGGGCAAGTACCCGCTGGTGTCCGCGCTGTCGCGTCCCATCATCGTGCGGCACCTCGTCGCCGCAGCGCGCGCCCACGGTGCCGATGCCGTGGCCCACGGGTGCACGGGCAAGGGCAACGACCAGGTGCGCTTCGAGGTGGCCACCCGGGCGCTGGCCCCCGACCTCGAGGTGCTGGCCCCGGTGCGCAACTGGGGAATGACCCGCGAGATGTCGATCGACTACGCCCAGGAGCACGCCATCCCGGTGCTGGCCACCAAGGAGAAGCTCTATTCGATCGACGACAACCTCTACGGGCGGGCCATCGAGTGCGGTGAGATGGAGGATCCGTGGGCGCGGCCGCCCGAGGGTGTGTGGTCGATGACGACGGTGCGGGCCTCGGAGGCCCGTGAGGTCGTCGTCGGGTTCGAGCGGGGTGTGCCGGTGTCCGTCGACGGCGTCGCCATGCCGCTCGCCGCGCTCATCGTCGCCATGAACGACATCGTCGGCGCCTATGGATGGGGACGGCTCGACATGGTCGAGAACCGGCGCGTCGGCATCAAGTCGCGCGAGACCTACGAGGCACCGGGAGCGCTGGCGTTGATCATGGCCCACCAGGATCTCGAGGCACTGTGCCTCGAGCGCGACGTGATGCACGAGAAGCAGCGGCTCGAGGGCCGCTATGCCGATCTCGTGTACGACGGCATGTGGTATTCGCCGCTCAAGAACGCGCTCGACGCCTTCGTCGAGTCGACCCAGCAGTTCGTCACCGGCGAGGTGCGGTTGCGACTGGAGCCGGGTCGGTGCTTCGTCGTCGGTCGGCGCAGCCCGTGGAGCCTCTACGACTACGGACTGGCCACCTACGACGCCGCCGACACCTTCCAGCACGCCGACTCCGAGGGTTTCGTGAAGCTGTGGGGCCTCGGCATCCAGACGTGGGCGGCGCGGCAGTCGACCGCGCCCGGAGCCGGAGGCTGACATGAGCACGCTGTGGCACGGCCGCTTCGCCGGGGGTCCCGCCGAGGAACTGCTGGCCTTCACCGTCAGTCTGCCCTTCGACGTGCGCCTGGCCGCTGACGACGTCGCCGGTTCGCGCGCCCACGTGCGAGGCCTCGTTCGGGCGGGGATCCTCGACGAGTCCGAGGGCGTCGTCGTGCTCGAGGCCCTCGACGCGGTCGCCGCCGAGCTGGCCGAAGGGCGGTTCGACTTCGTCGCCTCCGACGAGGACATCCACACCGCCGTGGAGCGTCGCGTCACCGAACTGGCCGGCCCCGCCGGCGCCAGGTTGCACACGGGTCGGTCGCGCAACGATCAGGTGGCGACCGATCTGCGGCTGTTCACCAAGCGCGAACTCGCCGTCGTGGTCGAACGGATCCTCACCCTCCAGCAGGTCCTGCTCGATCGGGCCATCGAGGCGGGCGAGGCCGCCGCTCCCGGCTACACGCACCTGCAGCGGGCCCAGCCGGTGCTGTTGGCCCATCATCTGCTGGCCCACGGGTGGTCGTTGGCCCGCGACGTCGATCGTCTGCTGGCCACCCGGGCACGGCTCGACGTCTCCCCGTTGGGCGCCGGTGCGCTGGCGGGTTCGTCGCTCCCTCTCGATCCCTCGGCCACGGCTGCCGATCTCGGGTTCGCCGCCGTGTTCGACAACTCCCTCGACGCGGTGAGCGACCGCGACTTCGTGGCCGAGACCCTGTTCGACCTCGCGCTGGTCGGCGTGCACCTGTCGCGACTGGCCGAGGAGGTGATCCTGTGGTCCACCGACGAGTTCGGATTCCTGCGACTCGACGACGCGTGGGCCACCGGTTCGTCGATGCTCCCGCAGAAGAAGAACCCGGACGTGGCCGAACTGGCCCGGGGCAAGACCGGTCGTCTGATCGGCAACCTCACCGGACTGTTGGCCACCCTCAAGGCCCTTCCGCTGGCCTACAACCGCGATCTGCAGGAGGACAAGGAGCCGCTGTTCGATTCGCTCGACACCGTGGTGCTGGCCCTCGGGGCCATGGCCGGGCTGTTGGGCGCGTCGACCTTCCGCCTCGAGGCGCTGGCGGCCGCCGCCGATGCGCCCACCAAC
>VERC01000096.1 GCA_018882825.1 Acidimicrobiia bacterium
AGCAGGAACCGGTCATCGTCGACTGGCGTGCACCTGTCGCCGAGCCCTTCTACCGCGCCACCGGTCGCCAGCCGATGGGGCCCGTCCGCCGTCGGCACTTCGCCACGCGTGGGCGACGACTCCTCGGTGTCGAGGACGAACTGTTCGGTGCCGGTCTCGACGGATTGGGTCTGCCGCTCGGCTCCGGTGAGGCCGTCGTCCGTGGACAGGGGGCGCTCTTCACCGCGTTGGAGACGGCGCGCACCGGTCGACTCACCGACATCGTCGCCACCATCCAGGGAGAACAGGACGAGATCATCCGAGCGCCACTCCCCGGGGTGCTCGTGGTGCAGGGTGGACCGGGAACGGGCAAGACCGTGGTGGCACTGCACCGTGCCGCCTATCTCCTCTACACCCATCGGTTCCCGCTCGAGGGCCAGGGCGTGCTCGTCGTCGGTCCCAATCGTCTCTTCCTCGGCTACATCGAGCAGGTGCTCCCGTCACTGGGGGAGGCCGGTGTCGAGTTGGCCGTGCTCGCCGATCTCGTGCCCGACGTGTCGATCCGCGCCTACGACCGCTCGACGACGGCCAGGGTGAAGGGTGACCCGCGCATGGTCCGGTTCCTGCGTCGGGCGCTGCGCGATCGCCAGCGACCCCTGCGCACCGATCTCGTGATCGGGTTCGGACTCCAGCGCCTCCGTCTCACCGCCGAGCGCAGCGAGCGCATCATCGGAGAGGCTCGGCGCCGCTATCGACGTCACAACTCCGCCCGTCGATTCGTGGAGACCGAGTTCTTCGTCGAACTGGCGCGCTCGGGCCGGGGTGACATCGCCCCGTCGGAGGTGCGCGATCGACTTCGTCGCGATCCGGCCGTGCGCGAGGCCCTCGAATGGATGTGGCCGGTGTTGACCCCGGCCCAGTTCCTCCACGATCTGTTCGGTGCTCGGGCGCTGTTGCGCAACGCCGGGCGCGGGCTCCTCGACGACCACGAGTGGGAGTCGCTCCATCGGGAGCGCGCCGAGGATCCGACCCGCGCGGTGTGGACCCACGAGGACGCCCCTCTGCTCGACGAAGCGCGGGCGCTGCTCGGGCCACGCTCGCGTCGACGTCGCGAGGGGGCCGACGACGACGAGGTCCGCACCTACGGACACATCGTGGTGGACGAGGCCCAGGACCTCTCGCCGATGCAATTGCGCATGCTCGAGCGTCGCTCGCTCAACGGATCGATGACGGTGGTGGGCGACATCGCCCAAGCCACCGGGGAATGGGCCCACGCCTCGTGGGACGAGATCCTCGAACGGTTGCCGATGCGCCGGGAACCGCACCGGGCCGAGTTGACCCTCGGCTATCGCCTGCCCGCCCCGATCATGGCCCTGGCCGCCCGTGTGCTGCGGCATGCCGCTCCCGACCTGCGGCCGCCACGTTCGGTGCGCGAGGACGGGGCCGAGCCGACCATGCGCCGGGCCGGACCGGAGGGGTTGGCGGCGGCGGTGGCCGCCGTGACCCGCATCGAACGCGCGGCCGTCGATCCCGGACAGGTGGCGGTGGTCTGTTCCCGTTCGATGATCGATGCCGTGTGCGAGGCGCTGGACGACACCGACATCGCCTATGGGCGCGCCACCCGTCATGGTCTCGAACATCGCGTCACCGTGGTCGAGGTGGGTCTGGTCAAGGGTCTCGAGGTCGACTCGGTGGTGGTGGTGGAACCAGCGGCCATCGTCGACGAAGAGGCTCAGGGGGAGCGCGCCCTCTACGTGGCGCTGACCCGCGCCACGAAACGGCTGGCCATCGTGCACGAGCGCGAACTCCCGCGTTGCCTCGATGACTCGGCGATGGCGTCAGGCGGTGACGAGGATCCGTCGGGTGACGAACGGATCGATGGTCACCGATCGGCCGTCGATCTCGACCACGGTCTCCCCGTCGTCGGCGAGGGCGGCGACGCAGCCCACGGTGCCTGGGAGCAGTGACGAGGATTCGAGGAACGCGAGCAGCCCGGGAGTGAACTCCAACTCCTCGGGGATGCGGCTCACGGTGAACGCGGCGCCGACCGACAGTGTCGACAGGGCGACGGCCGATGGCGCGAGGTAGTCGGTCCCCGGGATCGGATTGCCGTGGGGGCAGGTCGTCGGCTCACCGAGCACCCGCTGCAACGCGGTCTCGACCGTGGGCGAGATCACGTGTTCCCACCGGCCGGCCTCGTCATGGGCGTCGGCCCACGACAGTCCGAGGACATCGGTGAGGAATCGCTCGGCCAGACGATGGCGCCGCACGACCGCTTCGGCCAGCGCCGTGCCGTCGGCGGTGAGAGAGATGGCGCCGGCGACGGTGACGAGACCCGCACCCTCCATCCGTCGGATCATCTCGGAGACGGCCGGACGCGACACGTCGAGTCGCTCGGCGATCCGGGCCTGGATCACGTCGAGGTCGTCCTCGCGCAACTCGAAGATGGCGACGCAGTACTCCTCGAAGGCCGGGTGCCATTCGCGCTGAGCAGCCATCGGTGTAGTGTACGGCCCGCTCCGGCCGACCGACCGGGGCTCAGGCCCGGCCCAGTACCCGCTCGACGGCGATCTCGATCACGACCCGGTCGTCGCGCTGTTTGGGTTCGCGGTAGCGCCGGGCGTACCGGCGCACGGCCTCGGCCACCCGCTCGGGTTCGGCCGTGACCGTGGCCGTTCCCTCGAGCGTCGCCCAGCGACCCCGGTCCACCTGACACACCGCGGCGGCCGATCCGGGTCGCTCGGCGATGTTGCGGGCCTTGCGGCTGCCGGCCCACGTGATCACCCGCACCAGTCCGGCCGGTGGATCCCAGGTGAAGCCGACGGCCACCACATGGGGCGTGCCGTCGGCCCGCAGGGTGGTGAGCGTGGCGAGGTGGTACTCGGCCAGGAAGGTCTCCATGGCCGGATCGAGGGCGCGTGGATCGTGGGCCATCACTCGCTCGCGATCGCGGCGAGGACGTCGAGCCGGGCGGCGCGACGGGCCGGATAGAGGGCGGCACCCACGCCGGCGAGCACGGCGATCACGACGATCACCGCCAACTGCGACCACGGGATTCCGAAGGCGGTGATGCCCTCGTCGGCCAGGGCCTTCACCAGCGCCCACCCGAACACCAGACCGATGACGAGACCGACCAGCGTGCCCATGAGAGCGATGACGACGGATTCGAGTCGGATGCTCGACCGCACCTGACGTCGTGTCATTCCCACGGCGCGCAGCAGTCCGAGTTCGCGGGTTCGCTCGTAGACCGAAAGCAGGAGGGTGTTGACCACTCCGACGATGGCGATGACGAGGGCCAGTGCCAGCAACACGTACACGATCACGAGGAACTGGTTCGCCTGATCGGTCTGTGCCTTCTTGAACTCGGCGAGATCCTGCAACTTGGCCCCCGGGTACTTGGCCACGATGGCCTCCAGTCCCGGCTTGGCCCCGGCGACGCCGGCCGACGACTCGTCGCGCAGCAGCACGTAGGCCTGACTGAAGGTCTGGTAGTCGGGGGGGATGCTGGCGTTGAACTGGTCGACCGACACGATCCAGCCCGAACCGGGCAGGGGTAGCTCGGTGTCGTAGATGGACGACAACGTCAGCGTGGTCGAACCGCCCTGGAGGAAGGTGGCCGGGACCTCGCGTCCGATCTCCAGCCCTTTGTCCTCGGCCAACTTCTTCGACGCGGCGATCTGGCCGCGTCGGAGTCCGGTGAACGACCCTGCGACATCGGTGACGGTGACCACTCGGGCGAAGGCCGATGGATCGGTGGCCAGCAGCAACTTGTCGGATCCGTCGACCCTGGCGAACGTCCCGCCGATGCCGGCGGCGGTGCGCACGGCGGGATCGGCATCGAGTTCGGGGACGATCGACTGGGGGAGGGCGGTGGGTCCGAACCCTTCGGTGGTGACCACGTACTGGCCCCGGATCGACTGGTCGATGGCCTCCACGGTTGACGCCTTGACCGACTGCGCGGTGACGGCGATGAACCCGACCAGTCCGATGCCGATCATGAGTGCCGAGGCAGTGGTCGACGTGCGGCGCGGATTGCGCATGGCGTTCTCGCGGGCGAGACGACCCGTCACTCCCAGACGTCGGAGCGGCCATCCGAGGATGGAGGCCAGCGGTCCGGCGGCGACGGGGCCGACGACGGTGAGACCGATGAAGACGAAGAAGGCGCCACCACCGATCGACTGCAGGGAGGCATCGGTCCCACCGAAGAGGCCGAGCCACAGGAGGAGGGCGCCGAGCAGGACGAGGAGCAGTCCGATCAGCAGTCGCACGCGTGATGTCCCGGTGCGATCGACCGACACGTCGCGCATGGCGGCGATCGGTGGGACGGTGGCGGCCCGCCGAGCCGGGAACACGGCCGACACGACCGTGATGCCCGTACCCACGAGGATCGAAACCAGCACCGCCACCGGCGGGATCACCAAGGGGGTGTCCGGTCCCGAGAAGCCGATCTGTTGCATGAGCGCGTTGAGGCCGATGGCGAGCGCGATGCCGGCGCCCACGCCGATGATCGAAGCCACGAGTCCGACCACGAACGCCTCGACGATCACCGAGCGCAGGACCTGACCGCGCCCGGCACCGATCGCCCGCAGCAGGGCCAGTTCGCGGGTGCGTTGCGCCACGATGATCGAGAACGTGTTGTAGATGATGAACGACCCGACGAAGAGGGCGATGAGGGCGAACACCAGAAGGAACGTGTTGAAGATGGCGATGAGCTTCTGGAAGGCGTCCTGACTCTCCTCGGTGAACTCCTTGCCGGTGATCGCCTCGGTCCCGGCCGGCAGGACGCGGGAGACCGCGTCACGCAACTGTTCCTGAGATGTCCCGTCGGCGCCGGCGACCGAGATCCAGTCGAACGTGCCGGGCTCTCCGAGCATCCCCTGCAGCGTCGTGGTCGTGAACAGGGCCGCCTGCACGCCGCCCCAGGTCTCGAGCTTCCCGAACTTGGCGATGCCAGACAGTCGGAACTCGCGCACGCCGCTGGTGACCGACACGTCCACCCGGTCGCCGACGGAGTACCCGCCGTCGGACGCGCTCTTGGCGTCGAGCACGATGTCGCCCTCACCGGCAGGGGCGACCCCGTCGATCAGGTTCCAGCCGTTGAGTTGCGGCGAGGTGAGCCAGTTGAGCCCGAAGTTCGGTGGCCCCTGGGCCGTGACCAGGGGTTTGCCCGCCTTGTCCAGCACCTTGATCTGGCCCACGACCTGGCCCTCGGCCGCCTCCACCGCAGGTACTGCGTCGATGGTGGGGACGATGTCGCCCGAGATGCGCGTCCGCTCGGCGCCGAACGGTGTCTCCACCTTGTTGGTGGAACGGACGACCACGTCGATCTGCGCGTAGACGTCGGCGAAGGTCTTGTCGAACGACGCGCCGATGCTGGAGGTGAGCACCTGCGTGCCCGACATGAACGCCACGCCCAGCAGCACCGACACCGCCGTCGCCACCAGACGGACCTTGTGGGCCATGAGCCCACGCAGGGTGACCTTGAGCACGTCAGTCCCCGAGACGCTTCATGCGGTCGATGATCGAATCGACCGTGGGGGACGACATCTCGTCGACGATGCGTCCGTCGGCGAGGAACACGATCCGGTCGGCATAGGAGGCGGCCTTGGGGTCGTGGGTGACCATCACGATGGTCTGACCGAACTCGTCGACGGCCCGACGCATGAAGGTGAGGACCTCGGTCCCGCTGCGCGAGTCGAGGTTGCCGGTGGGTTCGTCGGCGAAGATGATCTCGGGCCGGCTGGCCAGGGCCCGAGCCACCGCCACGCGCTGCTGCTGACCACCGGACAACTCGCTGGGTCGGTGGGAGAGACGGTCGCCGAGTCCGACGGTGGTGATCACCGTGTCGACCCAGTCACGGTCGGCGGACCGTCCGGCGAGATCCATCGGCAGGGTGATGTTCTCGCCGGCCGTCAGGGTGGGCACGAGGTTGAAGGCCTGGAACACGAAGCCGACCGCATCGCGCCGCAGTCGGGTCAACTGGCGGTCGTTGAGCGAGCCAAGTTCCACATCGCCGATCCAGATGCGTCCGGAGGTGATCGTGTCGAGTCCGGCCACGCAGTGCATGAGCGTCGACTTGCCCGAACCCGACGGTCCCATGATGGCGGTGAACCGGCCCCGTTCGAAGGTCACGTCGACGTGGTCGAGCGCGGTCACCTGCGTCTCGCCTTCGCCGTAGATCTTGGTCACGGCGTCGGTGCGGGCGGCGGCCGCCGACGGAGTGGCGGTCGGTGGTCCGGGGGGAGTGGTGGTCGTCGTCACGGCGAGATCCTACGGGGACGGGCCGGAACCCGTCCCCGCGGTCCCCCGTGTCACGTCAACGATTCGGCTGCGGTGTGACGCGCAGGTAGGGCTTCAGCTTGGTGTACCCCTTGGGGAAGAGCGCGTCGGCCTCCTCGTCGGACAGCGCCGGGGCGACGATGACGTCGCCGCCGTCGGTCCAGTTCGCCGGGGTGGCCACCTTGTAGCCATCGGTCAACTGGAGCGAGTCGATGACGCGCAGCAGCTCGTCGAAGTTGCGTCCGGTGCTGGCCGGGTAGGTGAGGATGAGCCGGACCTTGTTCGACGGGTCGATGATGAACACCGAACGCACGGTGAAGGTGTCCGATGCGTTCGGGTGGATCATGTCGTAGAGGTCGGCCACGGTCCGGTCGGGATCGGCGATCACCGGGAAGTTCACGGCGTTGCCCTGGGTCTCGGCGATGTCGCCCTCCCATGCCACGTGGGAATCGATCGGATCGACCGACAGGCCGATGGGCTTGACGTTGCGGGCATCCCACTCGGGCTTGAGGCGGGCGACGGTCCCCAGTTCGGTGGTGCACACGGGGGTGAAGTCCTTGGGGTGGGAGAACAGGATCGCCCACGAGTCGCCCTTCCACGAATGGAACGAGACCGGTCCCTGGGTGGTGTCGGCGGTGAAGTCGGGGGCGATGTCGCCCAGTCGCAGTGCCATGGCGGTGGCCTTTCGTCGTCGTGCGGGACCGACAGTGTGCCTTGTGGCGCGTGAAAAGTCGACCTGATGGGTCGGGATTCGGACCCGGTGGCCGAGTCAGTCCCCCGCCTCGGGCAGACCGGCCCAGGGCCCGTCGACCGGCGGGCGGTCGTGTCGCACCACAACGGGGTCGATCAGGATCCGGGTGGCGGTGGGCTCGGCCCCCCGCACGCGGGCCTCGACCAGGTCGATGACGTCGGCCAGCTCGGCCATGGTCAGGTCGGCATCGAATTGCACCTTCGCGGCCACCAGCACTTCCTCGGGTCCGAGGTGCTGGGTGCGCAAGGAGATGACGGTGTCGACCCGGGGCGACCCACTCACGGCGGCGGCGATCCGCGCCTCGGCCTCGGGCGTCGCCGATTCGCCGATCAACAGGCTCTTCATCTCGACGGCCAGCACGGCGGCGATCACCCCGAGCAGCACGCCGATCACGATCGAGCCGACACCGTCGAACACCCCGTTGCCGGTGACGACGGCGACGGTGATGGCGATCAGGGCGAGGACGAGTCCGACGAGAGCGCCGATGTCCTCGAGCAGCACCACCGGCAACTCCGGGTTGCGCGAGCGACGGATGAATCCCCACCACGTGGCCTCGCCCTTCAATGGGCGCGACTCCCGAACCGCAGTGCGGAACGAGTTCGCCTCGAGCAGGATGGACACCGCCAGGATCCCGATCGCCCACGGGGCCGAGTCGATCGGGTGGGGGTGGAGCACCTTCTCGATCCCCTCGTAGATGGCGAACAGCGCGCCGAGCGAGAACAGGATGATGGCCACCACGAAGGCCCAGAAGAACCGCTCGCGGCCGTGGCCGAACTGATGCAGACGGGTGGCGGGACGGCGGGACCGCCGACCGCCGAACAGCAGCAGCACCTGATTGCCCGTGTCGGCCACCGAGTGCACCGACTCGGCCAGCAACGAGCTCGAACGGGTGACGAGGAACCCGGCGAACTTGGCCACGGCGATGCCCAGGTTGGCGAGCATGGCGGCGACGATCGCCCGGGTGGATGCCTCCGTGGACACGGGGGAGTTCTACCCCACCCGGCGGGCGGCTCCGGTGGGCCGATGGGGTGACGGCCATCGGCGAACGTCCGCCCGGTGTGCTGTGCGAGACTCGACCGAGTGAGCACGCGCAGATTCACCACCACCGATGGGTTCGTCGTCGTGGATCTCGACGACGCCCCGGTCTCGTTCGGGGTCGTGCGTTCGGCACCCAAGGTCCTCGTCGACGGCGCCCGATGGCTGGCCCGCTCGACGACCTACCAGTTCGCCGCGTTCGGTGTGCGGGCCTCCGGGGCCTCCGGCGCCGTCAACGCGAGCGCCGAGGCCAAGGCCG
>VERC01000097.1 GCA_018882825.1 Acidimicrobiia bacterium
GTGTGGTGGCCACCTCGGCGCGGGAACTGGGCATCGACGTCGGTGGACTCGATGCCTGCGTGCTCGACGGCTTCCCCGGCACCATCGCCTCGATGTGGCAACAGGCCGGGCGGGCCGGACGCTCGACACAGTCGTCGGCTGCCGTGCTGGTGGCCGGCGACGATCAACTCGACCAGTGGTTCGTGCAGCATCCGACCGAACTGTTCGACCGCCCGCCCGAACCGGCGGTGATCAATCCGGCCAATCCTCATGTCCTGCTGCCCCATCTCGCCTGCGCGGCATTCGAACGACCCCTCACCGAGGACGACGAGCAGTGGTGGCCCGGCCTGTTGGAGGACGGGGTGCGCGACCTCGTGCTCACCGACCGACTGCGTGTGCGGCCCGACGAGGCCGGGGTCGGTCCGGTGGCGGTGTGGGCCGGTCGGGGCCGCCCGGCCAACGACGTGGGCCTGCGCAGCGCCGGCGGCGAGGAATACCGCATCGCCACGCCGGACGGCACCCTGATCGGAACGGTCGACGGGGCCCGGGCTCTCCGTCAGGTGCACCCGGGGGCCGTCTATCTCCATCAGGGGAACGCCTGGCGGGTGCAGGAGCTCGATCTGACCGAGCGCGTGGCCGTCGTCGAGCCCGATCCGGGGGACGAGTACACGCAGGTGAGGGCCCTGACCGACATCTCCATCACGTCGGTGGACGAGACGCGTCCCATCGGTCGGGCCGAACTCGGTCTGGGCGGCGTCGTGGTCGAGACCCACATCATCGGCTATCGGCGATTCGATCTGCGCACCCGTGAACAACTCGGTGTACACGATCTCGATCTGCCGCCGTCGCGCCTCGACACGCGCGGATTCTGGTATGTGATCGACGACGCTCTCGCCTCACTGGCCGGTGTCGGACCGGCCGAGTTGCCGGGCGCGCTGCACGCCATCGAACATGCGGGCATCGGCATCCTGCCGTTGTTCACCATCTGCGACCGGTGGGACGTGGGTGGCGTCTCGACACCATGGTTGCTCGAGACCGGCGCACCGACGATCGTGATCCACGACGCCGTGCCCGGTGGCGCGGGCATCGCAGAGTTGGGCTACGCGGCCGCCGACCGGCATCTGGCGACGACCCTCGAAGTCATCGAGTCCTGCGAGTGCACGGCTGGATGTCCATCCTGCGTGCAGTCCCCCAAGTGCGGGAACGGGAACGACCCGCTCGACAAGCTCGCCGCCATCGAACTGTTACGAGCCGTGCTCGGTTGATTCGACGCGCATGACGGCGACGGATCGCAACGTCCGGTCGGGAAGCAGCGCGCCCACGAACGGGAGATCGGTGACGCTGCGGTAGCGCACCGCCACCTGCACCACCCGTCCGTCATCGAGCAGTTCCGTCTCGGCCGACAGTCGATCCGACGACAACGGGCCAGCGCGTTCGGCGCCACGGCGAGCGGCGACGGCGCGATCGCCGGTGGCGACCGAGGCCGCCCGCGCCGCCTCCCGGGCCGCATGGGTGAGCAGCACCTGGTCGCGCACGACGAGGCCGGCCTGCAGCAGCACGAGGACGAAGAGCAGGACGAGGGGGAGGACCAGAGCCAGTTCGACGGTCGACTGTCCCCGATCCCCCCGCCCCGCCGGTCTCACAACACCTTGCCGATCACGCCGTCCATGACGGCATCGAACAACTGCCCGATCGCACCGGACTGAGTGGCCCAGCCGAGCAGCAACAGAGCGACCCCGGCCGCGCCGAGGAGCACGAGGGCGTACTCGGCGGTGGTCTGACCACGTTCTCCGTTGCGTTCGGTCGAGTCCGATGGTTCCCGGAGTCGGCACCCGAACGTGCGCAGGATGATGGGAAGGGAGCGAAGTCGCGTTCGGACACGGTGCATGGATGTCTCCTTGTCTGTATGGAAGCGGCGGGGGAGGTGATCAGCGACCAAGCGACTGCACCGAGACGATCACCAACGGGATGATCGCCAGCAGGCCGAAGGCGGGCAGCACGCACAGCACGAGGGGCAGGAGCAGTTGCACGGGAAGCCGACGGGCCGCCGTCTCGGCTGTTCGACGACGTTGGAGCCGGGCGTCGAACGCCACGCGCTCGAGGGCCGGGGCCAGAGGCACGCCGTCGAAGGCCGCCGAGCGCAGGGCGGCCACCAGTGGCCGGACCGGTTCGCCGAGCGGTTCGAGGGCGTCGAGCGCATCGCCAAGACGGACACCCAGACGGACACGTCGTTGCACCTCGCGCAGCGGCTCGACGAAGGGGTCCGGCGCGCGATCGAGGACGAGATCGAGCACCTGATGGACCGACAGTCCTGCCGCCACCGCCAGACGCAGCAGATCGACCAGTTCGGTCACGGCATCGGCGATCGCGGCCCGCTGGCGTCGCAATCGGGCACGGGATCGCAGGACGGGCGCGAGCGTGGCGCCACCGGCGATGGTGATCCCGGCAACGGGTCCGACGCCGATCACCGGTGTCGCCCGACCAATCGGGCCATCCACATCGCGCCGAGGGCATCGAGTCCGACACCGGAGATCAGACAGGCCCATCCGGCGGGCGAACCGAGGAGCATCGACCACAGACGGGGTTCGACGGCACCGACGACGAACGTGAACACCACCGGGGCGACGACGAGCAGCGCCGCCGAGGCGCGGGCCTGGGAGGAGAGCGCCACCACCTCGCGCTCGAGGGCCACGCGATCACGCAGCGACTCGGCCACACCGTCGAGCACGGCGGCGCCCGAACCTCCGGCCTCGGCACTCACTTCGAGGGCGACGGCGGCCAGCCGTCGATTGGGTGAGGGATCGCGTGCCCGCCATCGCGCCACCGCCGGAGCCAGTCGACGTCCGGCGGCGATGTCGGCGGCCAGCGAGGCGAGGAGGTGGTCACCGACACCCACGCCGACGATGGCATCGGAGAGGTTCGATCCGGAGCGCAGACGACGAACGATCCGGTCGAGTCGTTCGGGCACCTCACGGTCGAGGGCTCGTCGTCGCCGGTCGTGGGCCACACGCACGACGGGCGCGCGGAGCACGGTGGGAACACGCCGGAGCACGGGCTGCAGCGGCGTCAGCGCCGTCCGCAGGGGCTGCGGAGTCGTCGGTCTCGGCGTCGCCATCGAGTCCGTGAGCGGAAGCGCGTCGGCGAGTCGACGTCGGGCCCGGAGATTGGCCCGCATCGTCGGCGTCGAACGAACCGTCTCGACGAGCGCGACCACGGCGATGGCCGGCACCAACGCCGTCCACAGCATCGTCATCGATCGAGCCAGTCGGGCGACGCAGGTGGTGCCGCGCGTCGGGGCGCCCGGATGGGTAGGCGAACCAGTCGACCGTCGCCATCGGTGAGGGGTTCGGCCCCGAGTGTCATCGACACCGATCCGTCGCTCGATGGCTCCGCCACCTCGGTGATCCGGCGGGACCCATCGTCGGCGCGGGCGACGTGCACCACGAGGTCGATCGCCGCGCCCAGGTGCGCGCGCACCGCGGCCGCCGGGAGGGCGACGTCACCCATCAGCACCAGGATCTCGAGTCGACGTAGGGCATCGACCGGCGAATTGGCATGACAAGTCGACATCGACCCGTCGTGGCCGGTGTTCATCGCCTGCAACATGTCGAGGGCTTCTTCGGCGCGCACCTCACCGACGACGATCCGGTCGGGTCGCATGCGCAATGCGTTCCGGACGAGTTGACGGATCCGGACCTCTCCCTCGCCCTCGGCGTTGGCCGGGCGAGCCTCCAGTCGCAACACATGACGACCCGGAAGACGGAGTTCGGCCGCGTCCTCGATGGTGATCACTCGTTCATCGCCGTCGATCGCACCGGCCAGGGCATTGAGCAGCGTCGTCTTCCCCGCACCGGCACCGCCACTCACGACGATGTTGCGGCGCGCGACCACGGCCCATCGCAACAGGCGCACCACACCGGGCCAGGCCATCGTGTCGAGGTCGATACCGCGAGCGGAGAACCGACGGATGGTCAGGAGCGGGCCGTCCACGGCAAGGGGTGGGATGATGGCGTTGACTCGGGAACCATCGGGCAGCCGGGCATCGACCCAGGGTGAGCTGCGGTCGATCCGCAGACCGAGTGGCGTGACGATGCGTTCGAGCAAGGCCATGGTGGTGGATGGGGCCAGTGTGAGATCGGTGCACTCGAGTCGACCGTGACGCTCGATCCACACGTCGCCGCGACCGTTGACCATGACCTCTTCCACCGTCGGGTCGGCGAGCAACGGGTCGAGGCGATCGAGACCGGTGGTCCGGGAACGCACACGATCGATCACGACCGCCAGCGACGCATCGTCGAGGAACGGATCGGCGCGCAACGCCAGTGCTGCGAGATCCACGGCATCGTCGGCCGCCGTCGACAGCAGGTGTCGATGCACGGCGTCGACGATGGTGTCGAGTGGAGCCGTCACGGTCTCAGGCGGCTGCGGCCAACGGACGGCCGATCGTCGCCGGCAGTCGTGCCGCCAGCAGCCCGGCATCGACGGCCCGGGCCACGGCGGCGTCGACGGGCACCGTGGCGATCACGGGCACACCGAGCACGTCCTCGACATCGGTGCGGCCGAGGGCTCGGCCATCCTCGGCCACCAGCACCACGCCGTGGGGTCGTCGGCCGACGCCCAATGCTCGTCGCAATGACAGGAAGCAGGGTCGGGTCACGAGCCACGAACGATCGGAACGGTCGAGGAGCATCCGTCGCACCTCGTCGGCCGGATCGGCCGCCGGGGGCGGAGCCAACACACCCAGATCGATGACGACCGGTCGCTCGAGTCCGGCCAGGTGTGCGGCGAGCACCTCGGCGCGCGCCGCACCGCCAAGTGAACGCCGACCTCGCCACACGAGATCGACGCCGTCGGCAACGGGGCGGGTCAGGCGGTCGATCGCGGCCGGGCCCACCGCATCGTCGGCGGCCAGCCACTCGCTCAGTCCGGGGCCGTCGGGTTCGGGCGCACCGAGCACGGCGGGTACATCACCGCCCAGATCGACGAGCACCGCATCCTCATCGCCGCGTCGACCGAGCAAGGCGGCCAGCGCTGCCGCCACCACCGTGACACCCGATCCACCCTTCACCGACCACAACGCCAGCGTCACGACGCCATCTCCCCTGCTGCCATCGACACGATCACCAGAGGGAAGGACCGCAACCTAGGGAGGCGGTGATGAGACGACAAGGGCCGAACGACTCGCGCAGTGCGCCGAGACCCCACCCGTAGGCTCGAGACGTGGAAGCCGCGTTCTTCGATCTCGACAAGACGGTGATCGCCCGTGCGTCGATGGTGGCGTTCGGGCGGTCGTTCCGTCGCGCCGGGATCATCAGCCGGTGGATCCTGCTTCGCGCCGCGTGGAACGGCGCGGTCTTCCACGTGCTCGGCGCCGACGAGGAACGGATGCGGAAGTTCCGCGAATCGGCGCTGCGCGTCACCAGAGGATGGGATCGGGACGTCGTCCGCTCCCATGTGCGCGACAACCTCACCGACGTCATCGATCCGATCGTCTACGACGAAGCGCTCGACCTCCTGCGTCGACATCGTGACGCAGGACATCTCGTCTATCTCGTCTCGGCCTCACCCGAGGAGATCGTGTTCCCCCTGGCCGAACATCTGGGCGTGGACGGCGCCATCGCCAGCCGGGCCCGCATCGACGACGAGGGTCGCTACACGGGTGAGGTCGATCTCTACGCCTACGGCCCGCAGAAGGCGACTGCGATCGTCGAGTTGGCGCTCCGGCACGGCATCGACCTCGCCGCCAGTTGGGCCTACTCCGATTCGGCCACCGACGAACCGATGCTGCGCGCCGTGGGGAACCCCGTGGTCGTCAATCCCGATCGCGAACTGGCCCGCCTGGCCGACGCCGAGGGATGGCCCGTCCTGTCGTTCAGCCACCCGGTCCCCCTGCGCGAACGAGTCCCGCTCCCATCCACGGGACGGATGATGGCGGGTACCGCGGTGGTGATCGGCCTCTCGGCCGGTCTGTTGATCGGTCGATGGATCGCCGGGCGCCACACCGGAACGGTCGCCGGACGACGACCGTCGAGCGTCAGGCGTCCTGCAACTTCTTCACCGCGAGAGCGGCGAGGGCGACCACGACGAGGAGCACGAGCAACTTCTTCATGGCGGGCACTCTAGAACGGTCACCCTCCACCGATCCATCCCGCGGTCGGTGGAGCACGTCGATCAGGGAGCGGGGCGCTGGCCGGCCTTCCACCGATTGACGGCCACCAGCCGACAGGCGAATGCCCCCTCCGGTGCCTCGTCGACGGTGGCCGACCAGTCGACGGTGGCGTTGGCCGAGACGGTGTCGACGTCGGTCACCCGAGCAGCGAACTCCTCGCCCGAACTCCCACCCGACATCGATCGGAACGACACGTCTATGCGGTAGTCGGCGGGCGACGACGTCCAGTTGGTGAGGGTTCCGGCCGCCCGCACGCCACCGTTGCCATCGCCCTCGCACACGCCGAGCCGGATGTCGCGTTGGGGCGGGTGATCGGCATCGGTGCTGGCCGAGGCGATGCCGGTCTGGATGAACACGTCCTGGAGGATCTCGGCATCCGACGAACCGTCCTCGGTACCGAAGAACTTCACCCCCACGAACACCACGAACACCATCACCAACAGGGCGATCGACCCAGCGACACCACCCAACAGGATGATCGGGAGACATCCACGCGCATCGGGGGCCTCACCCGCCGGCGGTGGTGGAGCCGATCCGGGAGTGACCGAGGGTGCCGGCGGTGTCGGGACGGAGAACTCGGCGTCCGGGTCGTCGTCGAAGTGGTCGACCATGCGGCGCCGAACGGCGTCGGCTCAGACGGCGAGGAGGTCGCGGGCGCCGGTGTCCGAGGACGGATGGCGGAGCTTGGACATCGCCCGGGCCTCGATCTGACGGATCCGCTCCCGGGTGAGGTTGAAGTGCTCACCCACCTCTTCGAGCGTGCGCGGCTCGCCGCGGTCGAGACCGAAGCGCAACTTGAGGATCTCGCGCTCGCGTTCGTCGAGAGGTGACAGGAGCCGGGCGATCTCCTCGGGGAGCAGCGCAGTGGCCGCCACTTCGAAGGGCGACTCGGCCGATCGGTCCTCGACGACGTCACCCAACTCGGCGTCGCCGTCCTCACGCAGCGGCTCGGACAACGACAACGGCTCAGCGGCGAAGCGCAGGGCCTCGGTCACCTTGTCCTCGGGCATCTCGACCTCGGCCGAGAGTTCGGCCAACGTGGCCGGCCGGCCGAGCTTGAGCTCCAGTCGGGCCCGGGCCTTCTGCAAACGGGCCAGGGTGTCGCCGGCATGGACCGGGAGCCGGATGGTGCGCCCGGTGTTGGCGATGCCGCGGGTGATGGCCTGACGGATCCACCACGTGGCGTAGGTGGAGAACTTGAAGCCCTTGCGCCAGTCGAACTTCTCGACCGCGTGCATGAGGCCGAGGTTGCCCTCCTGGATGAGGTCGAGCAACGGCAGACCCGATGCCTGGTACTTCTTGGCGATCGACACCACGAGCCGGAGATTGGACTGCACGAACGTGCGCTCGGCGTCCTCACCCTGCTTGATCGTGCGACGCAGTTCGCGCTTGCGAGCCGGCGTCAGCCCGGTGGCCCCGTCGAAATCGGCCCGGGCCGCCACACCGGCCTCGATGGCCTGCGCCAGGCGGACCTCGTCGTCCTTGGTGAGCAACGGGTACTGGCCGATGTCGGTCAGGTACAGGCGGACGAGGTCCTCCTCGTCACGCTCCACACGTTCCTTGGCCACTGCGCTACACCTCTACTTCGATCCGGTACTGCCCACTCGGGGGGAGTGCACCCCCTCGGGGTGGCACAACGATACCGGTGCGGTCAAGACCCCCCTCCCGGCCCGGGCCCGGAGGCCCGATTTCCCCTCAGGGGATCGTCGCGGGCCACTCGATGGCGACCAGGGCGCCCCGAACCCGTTCGCTCACCGATCCGGCGGCAGGATCGACGTCGTCAGCGCCGAGGAGCGCCAGGGTGCCATCGAGTTCGGCGAGATCGACGACCAGATCACCGGCGGTGAGACGGGCCAACCGAGCCAACGGCACATCGGCGGGCGCCACCGCGCGCTCGGCGACCGTGGCGACACTCCGGGCGATCCGGTCCACCAGGTCGCGGCCGACGGCGAGGAGGGAGCGGGCGTCGACGATCTGCGCTCGGGCCGCCGCCGCCATCCGGCGATCGGACTCGGTGGGCAGGAGATGACGATCGGGGTCCACCAGGGAAAGCAGTTCGTACCAGCGACGGGCGCGCCATCCGGCATGGTCGGCCACCGCCGCGGCC